>NZ_NAAD01000004.1 GCF_002093115.1 Geothermobacter hydrogeniphilus
CAAGAAAAACCCATCACGGCTTTCTGGCGCGGTCTTGTCCGTTTGCTGCTCCCCCCTCCATTGATTTGTCGAGCTTAATCAATCGGTCCTTTTCATAGCAAGTTAATAAGCAATCGTCAATGATTTATGCGTCAATGTTTACGCAATGTTGCATCGCATCGTTGCCGCCCATGCCGTAGAGATGGTCAACAACATTGTCTCCCGCCAACACCGACCAGCTGCCCTCCAGGAGATCCGCAGTGTCGGTGCCGAAGGAGATTTTCTTCTCCGGGTTGAGCAACAGCGGCTGGTTGAGGGTCACCCGGTCGCTCAGATCGACATACTGCACATCGGTGCCGCTGTCGGTGGTGTCGTTGCTGTTGGCGTACAGCAGGTTGGCAAGGTATTCGGCCCGGTCGGCCAGGTACATGTTGGTCAACCGGCCCTTGCCGGTGCTTGGATCGTAAAGGTCCAGTTCGCCGTTGGTGTTGAAGGCGGAATAGTCCAGTCCCAGCACGGCAAAGGGATTGCCCTTGATCAGGGCGTAGCGGTAGGCGATGTCACCGCGCGCCAGACTTTCGATCCGGGATGGCGAGAAGGGGACGAAGCTGCCGTCCTGAAATCTGGGGACATAATACCTGTTTTCCCTTCTTCCCGGAGTGACTCAATTAATGGGTATTATGTCCCCGGAATTCCTTACTGTTTCGTAAAAACGGCGCAGTCCTTTGTGCCTGAATGACTTGATCATGGAAAGATGTATAGCGTGTTGCGCATGGCGCATCAAGTGGAAAGGCTGGGATGAAAGTGAGGGCAAATACAACATTCTTCTTGTTGCGAAAGCGATATATATGTTTATATGTACCGAGGTTTAGTAACGGAAAAGATTGTGACTTCTAAGAGTATCCAACAGCAAAAGGTTCTGCAGTTGTTCGAAGATCGGGGCCTGTTGAGACCTCGAGACCTGGACGCCATCGGTGTGCCGCGCGAAATCCTGCGCCGCCTTTGTCGTCAGGGACTTCTTGAACGGGTGGGGCATGGTCTCTATCGGCAACCGAACCGACCTTTCAGTGAAAATCAAACCCTCGCGGAGGTGTGCAAAAAGTTCCCCAAGGGTGTGGTCTGCCTCCTTTCCGCTCTGCGTTACCACAACCTGACAACCCAAAACCCGTTTGAAGTCTGGCTGGCGATTGATGTTAAGGCCCATAGGCCCATAACTGATCTGCCGGTGCGGTTTGTCCGTCTTTCTGGGGCAGCAATGACCGAAGGAATTCAGATTGTTGACGTGGATGGAACGCCGGTGAAGATTTTCAGCCCTGCCAAAACGGTGACGGACTGCTTTAAATTCCGCAACAAAATTGGTCTGGATGTCGCACTTGAAGCGCTTAAAGATTGCCTTGCTGACGGACAATGTACGCCAGATGAGCTCTGGCATTTTGGTAAAGTCAATCGGGTCAACAGGGTGATGCAACCCTATCTGGAAGCTATGCTGACATGAGTGCGCGCAAGAAAAATATGGCGGCCTCGGTTAAGCAGCGTCTGCTTGATCGTTCTCGGGAACATAAAGAAGATGTCCAACTCTTGTTGATCCGCTACGGGCTTGAGCGATTTTTATACCGTCTTGGCTGTTCAGAGTACCGGCAGCGCTTCATTTTGAAGGGGGCGATGCTGTTTCCATACTGGGAGATCGATGAACATCGACCGACAAGGGATATTGATCTGCTGGGGTTCGGAGAGGGTGCGACTGAGAAATTGGCAGAGGTTGTGCGTGAGGTCCTGTCGAGAGAGATTGAAGATGACGGTCTGCGGTTCGACCTGGACAGTATTGTTGCGGAAGAAATCAGAGAAGATCTGGAGTATGGCGGTGTCAGAATCAAATTCAATGCCTACCTTGAAAAGGCCCGGATCGGGTTGCAGATTGATGTCGGTTTTGGTGATGTTGTCAATCCGGATCCACAAGAAATAACGTACCCATCATTGTTCGATTTGCCTGCACCTCGAATCAGAGCCTACCCGCGAGAAACAGTAATCGCTGAAAAATTTCACGCAATGGTCGTTTTGGGCATGGCCAACAGTCGCATGAAAGATTTTTACGATGTGTGGATTCTGGCCAGGCTCTTTGAATTTGATGGCCCATTGCTTGCTCGGGCAATAGAGCAAACCTTTGCCAGACGTAAAATCGAGGTTCCGACGAGCTCTCCTTTGGCGTTTTGTGAAGATTTTTATAACGACCCCTCAAAACAGGCTCAATGGCGAGCCTTTTGGAACCGGAACAAACTGACCGATGATTTTATTTCTCTTGAGGAGACAGTGGCTTTTATCTCCGGGTTTTTAATACCACTATGCACTGCTGTGACCAGTGAGCAAACGTTTAACGCTCAATGGTTTCCGGGGGGAGGTTGGGTTCTTTCCTGAGGAACTGAACAATCCGGGGGACAAATTTCTTCCTGATCGCCCAGCCATGCTCCCAGTTCCAGGCGGTCGAGGTGGTGACGCTGAGCCTGGCGGCGACTTCCTTCTGCTGCAGGCCCAACTCGATCCGTCGCCGGCGCAGCTTCTCGCCCAGGGTTTTCGGCTCGGTTTCCAATTCGGGAGGCAGGGGACTTTTCAGTTCGGTGGCGATGGAAAAAACCCGGTGAACTGCGTTGGATCTGTTGGAAAAGGGGCACACACCCCTGTCCCTGCGGATTTCTCGGCGATCCCCAGCACCCCTGCTCCTGCACCCCGCTGATGACCCAGCGTTACCGCAGCCGTCTCTCCGGCCCGCTGCTCGACCGCATCGATCTGCACATCGAGGCGCCGCGGGTTGCCCACAAGGATCTCGCCACGACCTGCAGCGCCGAATCATCCGCCGCTATCCGCACCCGGGTTGAAGCGGCACGGCAGATTCAGCGCAACCGGCTGGAGAAATTCGGCCTGCACACTAACAGCCAGATGCAGGCCCGGCACCTGAAACAATTCTGCCGGCTGGACTCAGAGGGAGAAAAACTGCTGGAGATGGTGGTCGACCGGCTCGGCATGTCCGCCCGCAGCTACAGCCGCATCCTCAAGGTGGCACGGACCATCGCCGATCTGACCGGGGAAGAGAAGATCCGCCAGCCGCATCTGGCCGAGGCGGTGCAGTACCGGGGGCTGGACCGGAAGTTGGGGTGAGGGTGATGGACCGGAAATATCCGATCATTTTAGTGGCCAATTCTTATAATATTGTCCTGAATCAGTGAGCTCCTTGTCGGCGTATAGCACAAGTCCTTGATCTGCCTGAGCTTCCCAAAAATCACCAGCGAACCTATGGGTGCGCTTCAGATTTTTGCAAAGCTCATTCAGACCAAGCACTTGCACTCTCCATCCAACAGAAACTTACTGATTCAGGATTGTGAATGATCCTCTGTCCAGCTGGAAGGTACAGCGGAGTAATAGCTCTTGTCTGGCGTGGTAACACTGGCTATGATACAGCACTGCCTTGAGGCCTTTACGCTTTGACTCCTGAGAAGGTACTGACCATATGAATACGACACTGGAAAACCTACCACAACCTCAGGTCCCGAAAGGGAGCTACGAACTCCGTATTCTTCAGGCGTTAAGGCGCATTATCCGTGCTGTCGATATCCATTCTCATAAACTCTCTACGCAGCACAATATCACCGGGCCGCAACTTGCCTGCCTGCTTGCGATCAACGAAGAGGGGCCATTGACAAGTGCCAACCTTGCCAAGAAAGTTTACTTGAGTCCAAGCACAGTCGTTGGAATTATTGATCGACTCGAAGAGAAAGGCCTGATAGAACGCAACCGTAACAGCAAAGATCGGCGTCAGGTCCATATTTCGACAACCTCTGCTGGACGGCAACTGGTTGAAACGGCTCCCTCTCTCCTCCAGGACACCCTGTCCAGTGCCTTGGTAGAACTGCCGGAAATTGAGCAGGTTTCTATCACCATGTCGCTCGAAAAGCTGGTTGACCTGATGGAGGCCCGACAGATTGAGGCGGCGCCTGTGCTTGAGACCGGTTCTTTATCCTCAGAGCTTTAATTCGGATGTCTATGCATGGACTGGCAAACGCCATAAAAAAGAGACGGAAGGACAATCCTTCCGTCTCATACAGTTTTTTCTTCTAGTTAGATCTATTTGGCGGCGTTGCGTGCCATTTCAAGCCAGCTGTTCCATTTTTGCTGGTTTTTTTGGATCCACTCCTTGACGTGACGCTTGATATCTTTCCGTGAGTTTTCACCATCCTGCATGCGGGTGTTCTGTGCGTTGATATCGGAAAGCGGCAGAGTGAAAACCTCAAAGAATTTTTTCGCTGCCGGATTTTTGGCGAGAAACTTCTTGTTGGCAACAATCCGAATGTCGCTGACAACGAAGCCTGCCTTGAGGGGATCGGTAACGGCCCCCTTGATGCCGCTGACAGTCATTCGGTCCTTACCCGGCATCTGGGATTCTTTGGGCATGATCTTCGGTACGTTGATCCACATCACGTCTTTGCCCGGTTTCAGTTTGCCGATCGTCCAGTTCGGTGCCCAGGTGTAAAAGAAGACTGGTTTGCCGGCGTTGTAGCGGGCCAGTGTGTCAGCCATGCTGGCGGAGTAGCCGGCTTTGATCGGATTGATGTCGTCTTTCAGGCCGTAAACGTCCAGGTGGTGGCTGATGACCTTTTCGCAGCCCCAGCCGGGAGGACAGGCTGTCAGGTCCGCTTTGCCGTCACCGTTGTCATCAAAGGCCTTTTTGACTTCGGGGCGTTTGAAGTCATCCAGTGACTTGATGTTGAATTTTTCAACTTCTTTCTTGGAGACCAGGTATCCCTGCAGACCACCGGCCTTTACAACATAACCGACAATTTCAACCTTGTCCTGCCACCCTTTCGGCATCTGGCTGGTGTGGTTCGGGAACCAGCCGTTCGGCCAGTAGTCGACGTCACCAAGTGCGACCGCCTGATAGAAGAGCGGATTTTGCAGTTCCTTCGTTTTTTTGAGCTTGAAACCCAGTTCCTTAAGCCCTTCCTCGACCAAAGCGGCCTGAAAATAACCGGTATTCCAGGTGGCGCGTGCGGGTTGAACCTTAACACCTTTGCCCGGCTTGTCTGCCCTTGCGTAGGCTGGTATGGCCAGGGCTAGAATCAGGAATGCAAACAGCAGCCGTTTCATAATACCTCCTCTTTCTTGGAAACTAAGTTCAGCTGACAAGGAATCGCAATATTGTTGAGTCTGCGATCCAGACGAATGGACGAACAGTTCACACAAAGGCCGGGGAATGACTCTTCTCAGCCGGTCTGTGACCCTTCTCCTTCAGGGTGAAGGAGCGGTATCGCTCAATGAGTTTCTTACTTTTTGCCAATCCCCTGGGTGATGCGGTCCAGGACCATTGCCAGCAGCACAATTGCCAGCCCGCCGACAGTCGCCATGCCGATTTCCAGGGTATTGAGCCCCTGAACCACCGGGTTGCCAAGTCCACCTGCGCCGATCAGGGCCGCAATGACCACCATCGACAGGGCCATCATGATGGTCTGATTCAACCCGGCCATAATTGACGGCATAGCCAACGGAAATTGGACCTTGCGCAGCACCTGCCAGTTGGTGGCACCGAAGGCGAGGGCTGCTTCGACCAGTTCGGGGTGAACCTGGCGAATGCCGAGGCTGGTGAGGCGGATGATTGGCGGCAGGGCGAAGACGATGGTTGCCAGGATGCCGGAGACGGTACCGATGCTGAACAGCATCACCACCGGTACCAGGTAGACAAAGGCCGGGGTGGTCTGCATGGCATCGAGAAAGGGACGCAGGATCATTTCAAAACGGTCGCTGCGGCCGGCCATGATCCCCAGCGGGATGCCGGCGACGGCACAGAAGACCACCGAGCAGATGACCATCGACAGTGTCGTCATGGTGTCTTCCCAGAGGCCCAGGTAGCCAATCAGCAGGAACGTCAACAGGGTGAAGAGGGTCACCCGTTTGCCGGCAAACCGCCAGGCGGCGACAGCGAAAAGCAGGATCACCACCCAGGGCGGCAGGGTCGCGAAAAGCCATTCGAGCCCGTTCAGGCTCCACTCGACCGGGGCCTTGATGAGCTGGAAGATGTCGCGGTAATTAGCTACCAGCCAATCGACGAAGGTCTGGATCCACTCATCCAGAGGAATTTGCTGTTCATCGAAATTGAAAATATTCATTTCGTGGCGGGCCCTTCCAGGGTTCCATTTTCCGATTGTTCACCGCGGTGGAGGGTGCGGAGGAAAAGATTCTTCGAGATGGCCCCGAGATACTTGCCGTCATCATCAAGAATCGCCAACGGCCAGGGATGGCTGGCGACTTGCGGCAGGATGTCCTGCATGGAATCCCCGCTGAAGGCAGGCCTGGCTTCAGGAAGATAAGCGTTGGGGATGGTCTGCTCGGCCTCGGGGCGCTCAATGACCTCGCGCAGGGAATCGGTTGAGACAATCCCTTTGAAGCGGCGCTCGCTGTCGACCACGTAACCATAGTCGCGGTCATTCTTGATCAGTCGCTGGAGAGCTGCACGGGGGCTCTTGCCATCGGCGATGACAAGAGTCACCTGGGAATCCTGGGCAATGTCTCCTGCGGTGAGAATGTTGGTCGGGTCGACACCGCGGAAGAAGGCGCGTACGTAGTCATCGGCCGGGTTCTGGAGAATCTCTTCCGGGGTGCCGACCTGCACCACGCGCCCTCCCTCCATGATCGCGATCCTGTCCCCGATGCGCATCGCCTCGTCGAGATCGTGGGAAATAAAGACGATGGTCCTTTTCTGCCTGGCCTGCAGCCTGAGCAATTCGTCCTGCATCTCGGTGCGGATCAGCGGATCGAGGGCTGAAAAGGCCTCGTCCATCAGCAGCACTTCGGGGTCGGTCGCAAGTCCGCGTGCCAGTCCGACCCGCTGCTGCATGCCGCCGGAAAGCTCGGCGGGCATGCTTTCTGCCCAGGCTTCAAGGCCAACCTGTTCCAGGGCTTTGAGCGCTCTCTCCTCGCGGGTCTTGCGATCAATCCCGTCCATTTCGAGTCCGAAAGCGGCATTCTGAAGCACGTTCATGTGCGGCATCAACGCGAAGGACTGGAAAACCATGCTCATCTTCTTGCGTCGCATCTGGACCAGTTGCCCCCGGTTCATCCTGGTGATCTCTTCGTTGTCAACGAAGACCTGGCCGCTGGTCGGTTCGATCAGGCGGTTGAGCATGCGCACAATAGTGGATTTTCCCGAGCCGGAGAGGCCCATGATGACAAAGATTTCACCGGGGTAGATCTTAAAGCTGGCGTTCTGCACCCCGATGGTGGTCTCGGTCGATTCGAAGATTTCTTCCTTGCTCAGCCCCTGCTCCAGCAGCATGCGGGCTTTTTTCGGTTGTGGGCCGAAAATTTTATACAGGTTTTTGATAGCAATCTTAGGGATCACATCCATTTTAATATTTTCCCAAGGGATATTGGTATTCACTGAGACTGTTGGAGCGGTCAACGCCGGCAGGCTGATGAAAAACGCCCATCTGCTGCGTTGTCCTCACCCCGCGTCAACGACGTACTTATTCCGCGGGGTTGCGGACGCTTTGCATCTGGACATTTTTGCTCAGCCTGGGGAACGTGACTTTTTCAACACCCTGCCAGTGACCTAGGCTAACGCAAATCATATTTGAGGTCAAATCATTCGCCCACTAATCAATGGCTGGTGGAATTTGGATCAGAGTTTCAACAGAGGGGCAGGCCCGTGGAGAATCACCCGGGAACCACGAGGCCCGCATTCGAATGTATGCGGGCCCAAGGGCTGGGAGATTGTCGAGGAGTACGATCTTTCCGGGGGGGGGGGCGGCAAATTGGTCTTCGACCACTCCGAAGCCCAGAGGATGTTTGCCGATGTCAAATCAGGGAAGGTCCGGGGCCGGGTGGTTCCGGAATACGCATGAAAAGCTGTAGCGTGTCATGCCGGTTTCATATTCCTGGTGACAAAGGGGGATGTCATCGAGCGGACCAGCGCGCTGTAGTTCAGTTGGAAGGCCACTTCTGTGCCGACAGAGAGGTTGTCGCCGTTTGATTCCACAATGAGGTGGTCACTGCTGGCCCCCATGATGTCGATGCCGGCAGGTGCCTGCAGGCCGCACGGGTCCGTATCTTGCCTTCCTATCGCCAGGATGGCCTGGGTGACCTGGCCCCGGTCAGCAACGGTCGGGATTTCTCCGAACGCATTTTGGGCGATTTGGCCTGTTGGCAGAGTTGGCTTGACCTTCGCTTCGATCACTTCAGCAATCAGCGTGATGGCATCGGTGTACAATCCGTCGAGCGGTTGCCGATGGAGGGTTTCGCAGCCGAGCAGGATCGCTTCGCCCAGGCGCAGATCGTTGATCCGGCCAATCTCCGCACCACTGAGCGCCCATTGCAGGTTGGCGGAATTGCCGCCCGAGATGGTCTCCATCCGCAAATCGAATGTTGTCTCGATCTGCTCCGCAAGTTCGGTCAGCATCGCCATATTCCGGGCGTCAGGTGCGACCCCGCTGCGACAGGCGAGATTGGTACCGATCCCTTTGAAATCGATATTCGGCAGGTTGAGTGTCTCGCGGACGCAGTCCAGCAGGTCATCAGGCATGATCCCTTCACGGAGATCTCCCAGTTCGACCATAAGCACGACCCCGTGGGTACAGTCTGCCTGTTGTGCTTCTGTCGAGAGTCTTCTGATAACCTCGATTTCGGTATTGCAGCTTACGTCGGCACACCTGACGACCCGTTGCACCTGACTCAGCATCGGTGACCGGATCAGCGTCATTGGTGCTGACGGCTGCCCGATACGCATCGCTTCGATATTTTCGATGCGCGAGTCACCCAGGCCATTGACCCCGGCCTGCAGCAGCGTGGCGGCAACCTCAGCGGAACCGAGGGTTGCCTTGGTCACGCCGGTCACCGAGATGCCGCGCGTGCCCAGGCGCTCTACCAGGGTGCGGGCGTTATGGCCGATTTTGTCGAGGTCGATCTCCAGCCTCGGTGCGGCCATCATGCGTCAGCGGCCTGTTTATCCTTGAGAAGAGGAAAGGCTGCAAGCACCATTTCCACCAACCGTTCAGACGGACGGGTCAGAGCATCTGTGACCGGAATATTGAGTTCCTGTTCATACCGGGTGATTGCCGCACTCACCTCGGGGTCACTCATCTGCTCGTGATTAATTGTCAGGCCGATGATTTTGGTATCGGAAAAGGTCTCGATAAGATTGATTTCACTGGCCGGCGTCGGCATCGGCATTTTCTCAAAATCGCAGCGTTCGCTACGCCGTGGCGCATGCTGTAACACAACGCCGTCAGGGCAACAGCCACGGAGGATAAAAGACGTGGAGGAGAAGGCGGGATGACTCAGTGCGCCTTGTCCTTCGACAACGATGACATCGGGACTCTCGTTTTCGAACGCCTTGACGACAGTCGCTTCCAGCTCGCCGGCGCAGAATTGTGACGGAACCGCATCGAGCGCAACTCCGTAGCGTGCCCCCTGAATCAACCCGGTCTGTCCGGTACCGATCATCACCGTTTTGATGCCCGCTTCATTAAGAGCGCTGGTGATGATGCCGGCGGTGGTGCGTTTACCGATAGCGCAGTCAGTCCCGAGCACAGCGATAACCGGGCAGGTGACTTCGGCGATCCGTCCGCTGAACAGGTTTAAATCTTTCTTGTCGCGGGGTTTGCGGATATCGATAATTTCCACTTTGCCGGCGATACATGCGGCAGCAAAGACCGGGTCATCGTTGAGAAATTCATGCAGACCGTTGACGATGTTCATCCCGTGGCTCATCGCCTCAAGCACCAGACCACGCTCGTACTTCGAAAGCATGCCGCTCGCTGGAGCCATGCCGAAAATGAAGAAATCAGGGACGGAGCCGGCCTGTGCCAGTGAGTCAGCGAGATCGCGACAGACGGGAATCGCGTTCGGCTTGTTGTCGAGGACCATGCCCGTATCAAGGCCGGCTTTTTTACTGTCGATAACCGAAAGAATTTTATACTTTTCAGAGCGTCTGATCAGGCCATTGGCGGTTTTGCCGTCGATCTCACCAAAATTGGCTTCACAATAGACGATTGCGGTGGCAACACGTGAATCGTTTTCTGTGGCGCGAAGTGGTACGGACTTCACTTCGTGGTTTTTGGCAACAAATTTAATGGTGGATTCAGGCGCTTTTAAAGGTACGACGGACGGGACGAGTAACATGGTCTACTCCTTTGAGTATCGGTCTCAGAGGAGGCGACGGGATCGTGCCGACCAGGATTGGCCGATGGTCAACGAGTAGTCCCAACTAAGGTTGGATGCTGTGGAAATAACTTCCCACGAGGTGAGCTTAAGTTGCAACTTTAACACGTTGCGGCACAATCTGTCAGGAAATAACCGAAAAAAGACATTTTTAGAATTTTACGGGAGGCTGACACATATTTATCCAGCATGAGGCCGGTTTCGTACTTACGGAGCGGACAAGAAAAATAACGCCCTCTCCATTCGAGGGACTCACTGATTCAGGGAATAGTATATGATGAACGTTGTTGGTTCCTGATGAGCATCCAAAGCTTTAACCTGAATCGGTGCATCACTCATTTTCGCCCCTCGCTTAGTTTTTTTCTCTTGCCGGCCAGGATTCCACCATGAGCTTCAATGTACTGACTGCTGAAATTTCCCATGAAACCAATTCTTTCAGTTTGCACAAAACCGGTAAACAAGCCTTCATGGCTCGTTATGCCCTGCTGGGCGCAGCGGCTATCAAGGAGCGTGGTGACGAGAATACGGAACTTGCCGGGTTCCTTGATGCCGGTCGTGCGCATGGCTGGCGAATCACCCATGCTCTCAGTGCCGCCGCCGGCCCGAGCGGTAAAGTCAGGCGCAAGGCGTTTGACTGGCTCTGTGAGCCGATCCTTGCCAACCTGGAAAAGTATTCCTTCGACGGACTGCTGCTCGGCTTGCACGGTGCGATGGGGCTCGATTTTCGTGAAGATGGTGAAGGCGAATTGCTGCGGCGCGTCCGCAGCCTGGTCGGCAACGAAATGCCGATAGCCATCACTCTTGATCCCCATGCAAATGTCAGCAGGCGGATGTGTGACTTGGCGGATATTATAGTTTCGTTCAAAACCTACCCGCATATTGATATGCGTGACATCGGTCGCCAGGCTGGAGATATTCTCCAAAGAACCATGGCCGGTGAAATCACGCCGCGCACTATCCGTGTCAGCCGACCCATGCTTGAAGAAGTCAATGGTGGCCGCACCGACATCGGCCCCATGATCGAGCGCATTGCCGCAGCGCGAACTTACGAGGAGCGGGCTGATGTCTTCGCTGTGAGCATCAATGCCGGGTTTGCCAGTGCCGATGTCAGGGAGGTTGGCCCAACAGTACTGGTGACCGGACAGGGGGATTTTGCGGCGCACACTGCTTTTGCCGAAACGATCGCTGATGATATTTGGGAGCGCCGCTTTGAAGTGTTCAACGATTATCTCAGCGTTGACGAAACAGCAGCGATTGCCGTAACTTACGAGCCAGACAAGGGGCCGCTGGTGATTGCCGATTATGCAGACAATCCTGGCGCCGGCGGCTATGGTGATTCAACCGAGCTGTTGCGCGCACTGCTCGATGCGGGTGTGAGCAATGCCTGCTTTGCCCCCATGGTGGATGGCACGGCCGTACAGACGCTGCAAACTGCGGTTGTTGGTCAACCTGTCGAAATAACCCTCGGTGGCAGGATCGATCCAGACTTTGGTGGTGGCCCGCTTGCGGTGGAGGCCGAACTTGTCTCTCTCAGTGACGGGCATTTCATTGGCGATGGTCCAATGATCCACGGACTCCACGGAAGCTTCGGTCCCAGTGCCGTCATCCGTGTCGGTGACATTGAGATATTGGTCGTCACTATCCCTCGACAAATCCTCGATTTGCAGCAATTTAAAGCCTTTGGTATTGACCCGCGGGGCAAAGATGTCGTGGCACTCAAGTCGATGCAGCACTTTCGTGCTGCCTTCGAACCGATTGCGGGAAAAATAATCGTCTGTGACAGCGGCGCACTTTGCACCACACGTTACGACCGGCTGCCATATCGCAACGTGCCAAGGCCGATCTTCCCTTTAGATCCCCTGACTCCGTGAGCCCCTTGTCGGCGGATAGCGCAAGTCATTGACCTGTCTGAGCTTCCCAATAATCACCAGCGAACCTATGGGTGCGCTTTAGATCATTGGAAATCTCATTCAGATCAAGAACTTGCACTCTCCATCCAACAGGAAATCCCTGATTCAGGGACCCGTCAGAACGCTGATTCTTACAGCTTCCGATATCCAGGACGCTACCACTTTTGGGCTATTGTCATGGCAGAGGCAAGAAAGCGACGCTCCTGGCGGAGGTGGTACAGTTCTGGGACTGGGTCGAAGGGAAGGGGGGTAAACAGTGAGAAATGACAGCCGCATCGCAAGACCAGGAATAAGGGAGAAGCGCCTCCCCCCGGTCCATGCTATATTCAGGGACACTCATCTGCGACCGCTCCGCGGGTGGCCGAACACCCCGGGAAAAGGAAAGCATAAAGAGGTTGAGCATGGACGATGTGAAACAATTCTTTTCGCGGCAGGATCTGTTCGCGAGGCATGTCGGTATCGAACTGCTTGAGGTTGAACCGGGCTACGCGAAAACTCGTATGGAAGTCAGACCGCATCATTTCAACGGGGCCGGGACGGTCCATGGCGGGGCCATCTTCACTCTGGCCGATTTCGCCTTCGCGGTGGCGTCCAACTCCCACGGCAATCTGGCCATGGGCATCAACACCAGCGTCTCCTTTGTCAGGGCGGCAACGGGCGGAACACTCTACGCCGAGGCCAGGGAGCAGGCGCTGAATCCAAAGCTGGCTTCCTATTCGGTTCTCATCACCGACGATGCCGGCGAAACCGTGGCTCTTTTCCAGGGGATGGTGTACCGCAAGCAGCAGCGGATCATGTAGCAGGCTGATGAAAAACGCCCATCTGCTGTGTTGTCCTCACCCAGCGTCAACGACGTACCTTGCGGTACGCCTTGTTCCGCGAGGTTGCGGACGCCTTGCATCTGGACATTTTTGCACAGCTTGGGGAAAGTGACTTTTTCAACAATCTGCCAGGCAGACCCGCTTCGGTTTTATTTATGCAGGAGGCATGAGGGAAGGATGAAAAAAGAAAATTTGCAGGAAATCATCAGTCGTGACGGGCACTGTTTCGGCTGCAGCCAGCAGAATCCCTATGGATTGAAGATGCGCTTTTACGCAGGTGACAGCGTTGTCTGTTCCTGGCTGAGCGTTCCGGAGCACCTCTGCGGCTGGAATGGAATCGTCCACGGCGGAGTCCTTTCCACCATCCTCGATGAGATCATGAGCTGGAGCGCCATTCACAATCTCCGCCACGTTGTCATGACCAAAACCATGACGGTGGATTTTCTCAAGCCGGTTTATATCGGTGAAGACCTGCGGGTTGAAGGGCGTGTCATTGAGCAGACGGGAAAACGGGAAGTCGTCATGGAGGGTCGGATCTACAAGGATGATGTCCTCTGTGCCCGAAGCCGCGGGACCTTTGCCATGTTCACCGCCAAGGCGGTGAAAAAAATGAACATCATGCCCCCCGAGGTTCTTGAAGGTTTAGGCGGGGTGCTTGACGTCTGACCTGAAGAAGGAAAAAGCGTCGTCCTGCCCCGATACTTCCCGACCCCGCCCCACTTCCTCCTGCCCCTGCCATTAGCCGCCTCCCCCCCCTGGCCCGGACCTGAAACAGACGCCTCGCGGCGACAGCCGGGGGCGGAATTTCAACAGGAATGTTTGCGTAAAGCCTACCTGTCGTTGATAGTTATAGATATGCCTCGACAGATTGCCGGCCAAAGGGGAAGGGTTATGGATTTTTTGCAGGAACTCGGCATCAGGAAAAAGAACTTCGGAGCCGCGACCGGTATCGAGTGGACTGAGACCACCGACCAGGGCGAACTGAACATTGTCTCACCCGTTGACGGCAGGCATATCGCCAGCGTTTACCTCGCCTCGAAACAGGATTACGAGAAGGTTGTCGCCCGCGCGGAAAAGGCCTTCGGGCAGTGGCGCGAGGTTCCGGCGCCGAAGCGCGGCGAGGTGGTCCGCCAGTTCGGGCTGCAGCTGCGCAAATACAAGGAGGCCCTCGGCTCCCTGGTTTCCTACGAGATGGGCAAGTCGCTGCAGGAAGGCAGGGGCGAGGTCCAGGAGATGATCGATATCTGCGATTTCGCCGTCGGCCAGTCGCGCCAGCTGTACGGTTCGACCATGGTTTCCGAACGTGAACAGCATCGCATGTACGACCAGTACCATCCCCTCGGCGTGGTCGGTATCATCAGCGCCTTCAACTTTCCGGTCGCAGTCTGGTCCTGGAACGCGATGCTCGCGGCAGTCTGCGGCGACGCCAGCCTGTGGAAGCCATCCACCAGGGTGCCATTGTGCGCGATCGCGGTTCAGAATATCCTTGCCGAGACCATCAGGCGGAACAGCCTGCCCGAAGGCCTGTTCAGCCTCGTCATCGGCCGCGGTTCCCAGGTCGGAGAAATGATGCTGAATGACAGGCGGCTGCCGCTGATTTCGATCACCGGCTCGACCGAAGTCGGCCGCCACGGCGCCCGGCAGGTCGCCGGACGTTTCGGCCGGACTATTCTCGAACTCGGCGGCAACAACGCCATTATCCTCACCCCCGATGCAGATCTCAAGATGGCCCTGCCGGCCATTGTCTTCGGCGCGGTCGGCACCGCCGGCCAGCGCTGCACGTCGACCCGACGGCTGATCATTCACGAGGCGATCTACGCCCGGGTCAGGAAGGCGCTTGTCAAGGCTTACGGTGGTCTGAGGATCGGCAACCCGCTCGACGAACGCAATCATGTCGGGCCGTTGATCGACACCGGCGCGGTCGAGGCATTTCAGCAGGCGCTGCGGCGGGTGCGGCAGGAAGGCGGCAGGGTCATCTGCGGCGGCGAAGTCCTCACGGGCAAAGGGTACGCATCGGGCTGTTACGTCAGGCCGGCGGTGGTCGAGGCCGAAAACCATTACGCGATCGTCCAGGAAGAGACCTTCGCCCCGATTCTCTACCTGATCAGGTATCGCGGCGAGGTCGATGAAGCGATCAGCCTGCACAATGACGTGGTGCAGGGCCTGTCCTCGGCGATCTTCACCGAGAATCTGCGCGAGGCCGAGATTTTCCTCTCGGCGGTCGGTTCCGACTGCGGCATCGCCAACGTCAATATCGGCACCTCCGGGGCCGAGATCGGCGGTGCCTTCGGAGGGGAAAAGGAGACCGGCGGCGGCCGCGAGTCGGGCTCCGATGCCTGGAAGGCCTACATGCGCCGGCAGACCAATACCATCAACTACGGCAGGAGCCTGCCGCTGGCACAGGGCATCAGGTTCGATATCTGATCCGGCAACGGTGTCCGGAGATTCCGTCCGCAAGGAGCATGGGATGAAAAAAAGAATTCGATCGGTCCTGGTCGTCGGCCTGGGCAAGGTGGGACAGCTGGTCGCGACCCTGTTGCAGGAAGAGGGCTACCGGGTGAGCGGGCTGGATCGGCAGCCTCCGCCGGAGGCACCCTTTGCCCTGCTGAAGGGGGTGATCGCGAAGGACGGTGTGCTGGTTGCCGCCCTGAAAGATCACGACGCGGTGGTCAGCTGCCTGCCCTTTGATCTGAACCTGCCGGTGGCGCGGGCCGCCCATCAACAGGGTTGCCATTATTTCGATCTGACCGAGGATGTTGCGACCACCCGCGCGGTTCAGGATCTGGCCCCGACCGCCAGGGGGGTGATGGCGCCGCAATGCGGGCTGGCGCCCGGGTTTATCTCGATTGTCGGGGCCGACCTGGCGGCCCGCTTTGACCGGCTGCGCAGCATCGAATTGCGGGTCGGCGCCCTGCCGCAGCATCCGCGGGGGTTGCTCGGCTATGCCTTCAACTGGTCTCCGGCAGGGGTGGTCAACGAATACCTCAATCCCTGCGATGTGATTGCCGACGGCAAGGCAACCCGGGTGCCGCCGATGGAAGGGCTGGAAACCATTCACATCGACGGGTTGCAGCTGGAGGCTTTCACCACCTCCGGCGGCCTCGGCTCGATGTGTGAAACGTTCAACGGCAAGGTCGAGACGTTGAACTACAAGACCATCCGTTATCCGGGGCACTGCCGCTTGATGCGGTTTTTTTTCGAAGAACTGCAGATGAAGAAAGATCGTAAACGGGCCGGGGAGATTCTGGTTGACGCCAAGCCGCCGGTCAATGAAGACGTTGTTTATATCCACGCCGCGGTGGAGGGAATGCAGGACGGCCACCTGCGGCGCGAAGAATTTGTGCGTTCCTATTATCCCCGGCAGATCGCCGGTCAGTCCTGGCGCGCCATCTCCTGGACGACCGCCGCGGCCGCCTGCGCGGTTCTCGAACTTGTGGCCCGTGGCGAACTCCCGGCGCAGGGGCGCATCAGGCAGGAGGAGATTCCCCTGGCAGCCTTTTTCGGGACCCCGACCGGCGCTTACTATCGGCCGTAATCCCGCGTGGCGGCAAGGCCGTCAATGTTCGTGGTCATGCGGTTCATCCTCGTGGCCGGGGTGCGGATGGTCGTGGAATTCCCGCTGCGGCGGGTGGCTGTGCCCGCCTTCCTCGTCGTGACTGTGGCGGAAGCGGTGCCGGTGCTCGTGCTCATGTTCGTGGGGGTGGCTGTGGAGCAGGTCGCCGTGGCGGTGCTGATGATCGTGCAGGTGCTTGTGGCGGTGTTCGTGTTCATGCTCGTGCTGGATTTTGCGGATCTCGATGGCGCAGCGGTCGCGGTAGGTGTAGTCGAGGCCGTTGAGGGAGGCCAGTTCGCTGTCGTCGAGGAAACTGGCGGTCGGATAGTCGCGCAGAATGCTGCCGCGGTGCATCACCAGGGTGCGTTCGGTCAGCCTGCGGACGAAGAACATGTCGTGGCTGACCAGCAGCAGGGTCGCCTTGACTTCCCGCAGGATCTGCAGCAGCAGTTCTTCCCCCTGGGGATCAAGCCCGGCGGTCGGTTCATCGAGGATCAGCACCTCGGGATCGAGCGCCAGAACGCCGGCCAGCGCCAGGCGCTTGCGTTCACCGCCTGAAAGCTTGAGCGGCACCCGCTGTTCGAAGCCTTCCAGCCTGACCTGTCGCAGCGCCTTTGTCACCCGTCGTTCCACCTCCATTTCCGTATAACCGCGCTGTCGCGGCCCGAAGGCGACCTCGTCGAAAACGCTCGGGCAGAAGAGTTGATCGGCGCAGTCCTGGAAAACCAGGCCGACCCGGTTCCAGAGCTGTTTCCGCCGCCGGTTGTCCATCTCCTTGCCGTCGTAGCGGTAAAACCCCTTTCCCCGGTGGATGCCGAGCAGACAGGCAAGCAGGGTGCTTTTGCCGGCGCCGTTCTCGCCGACCAGGGCGACCCGCTCAGCGCTGTGAATCCGCAGGTCGATGCCCTTGAGGGCGGCGGTCCCGTCCGGGTAGCTGAAATGGTAGCCGCCCAGCTCGATCAGCGGCGTAGACGAAGCTGGAGCCGCAGAACTCTTCGGCATCGCGGCCGGAGCGGGGTTGTCCCGCGGAGACGGGTCTTCTTCATTGCCGGCGAAACGGAAAGAAAAATCGAGCCCGTGTTCGCGCAGTGACGGCCGGTGGGCGACCAGGTCACGCATCCCGTAGTCATGATGGCTGCGGCCGGCATCGAGTACCAGCGCCCGGTCGCAGAGTTCATAGAGAAACAGCAGGTCGTGGCTGATGACGATCAGGGTGCCGGAGTAGTCGCGCAGCAGGTCGAGAAACAGGCATTCCTGGCGGGGATCGAGATTGGCGGTCGGTTCATCGAGAATCAGCACCTCGGGGCGCATCGCCAGCAGTCCGGCCAGCGCGGCACGCTTTTTCTGCCCGTAGCTCAGGGCGTGGGGAGCTTTGTAGGCGTGATCGAGCAGCTCGACCTGTTCCAGGGCGCGGCGCGCGGCAACCTCGGCGGTGGCCGCCGGCAGCCCCTGGTTGCGCGGGCCGAAGGCGACATCCTCGATCAGGCTGTGGCAGAAGAGCTGGTCGTCGGGATCCTGGAACAGCAGGCCGATCTCCAGCCGGGCGCGCTGCAGGTGATCCCCCCGCAGTTTTTCGCCCTTGTAGAAGACCTCGCCCCGTTGCGGCTGCAGCAGCCCGCAGAGCTGCTTGACCAGAGTGGTCTTGCCCGAGCCGTTGTGGCCGACCAGCCCGAGCCGGTCACCGGGGGCGATGGCGAGGTTGATGTCACGCAGGGCCTGGATATCGCCCGGATAGGCGTAGCTCAGCCCGCGCAGGGCGAACAGCGCGTCGCTC
Source organism: Geothermobacter hydrogeniphilus (assembly GCF_002093115.1). Classification (NCBI taxonomy): domain Bacteria; kingdom Pseudomonadati; phylum Thermodesulfobacteriota; class Desulfuromonadia; order Desulfuromonadales; family Geothermobacteraceae; genus Geothermobacter; species Geothermobacter hydrogeniphilus. Next base: position 18,235 of record NZ_NAAD01000004.1, read on the forward strand.
GGGTTCGGCAGGGGGGCGGGGCGGTTGAGATCATGCATAAAGGGTCAATTCAAAGGCGGCTAAAGGCCAAGGGTTAAAGGCAAAAAAGCTGGGGCCCACTCGCTCGTTTTACTCGCTTGAGGCGCCAGGAAAACCTGTTTTAACGGAGAGACGGGGAGAAGCAGAGAGAAAACCTTTTGGGTTTAAAACCAAAAACTGGTTTTGGTTTTCTCTGTGGCCTCTCCCGCTCTGCACCTCTCCGTCTCTCCGTTAAAAGGTTGAAAAATAGCATCGGTCGGCCAGCAGCAGAGCGACGCCGAGCAGCAGGAAGAATCCGGCCAGCAGCAGATCCTTTGTCGTTGCCGGTTGCGGTTCCGGTTCGGGGAAGCGGTCGCGGTAGCCACGGGCCTGCATGGCGTCGTAAACGCGCTCGGTGCGTTCGAAGCTGCGCACGAACAGCATCCCCAGGAAATTGCCGTAGGCGCCGAGGGCGCGGCGGTTGCTGCCGGGCTGAAAGCCGCGCAGCCGCATGCCGGTTGCCATCCGCCAGGCTTCGTGCTTGAAGACGTAGCTGTAGCGATGCGCCAGCAGCAGCATCTGACCGATGGTGGCCGGGACGCCGAGACGACGCAGGCCCTGCAGGGTGCGGGTGAGCGGCGCGGTGGCCAGCAGTGGTTCCATCAGCAGGGCCACGGCGCAGGCTTTGAGGCAGATGGTCGCCGCCTTGTGCAGACCGCGCAGGTTCCAGGGCAGAGGTTCCAGGTTGCCGAACTGCAGCAGGATATCGCCGGGGTGAGCGGGGGCGGAAAAGGGCATCACCAGCAGAAACATGCCGAGAAAGCCGCTCATTGCCAGCAGCCGCGCCAGGGAACGGTCGAAGGGCAGGCGGGTGACGAACAGCAGTGACAGGGCGATGGCGCCGGCGGCTGCCGCCGTTCGCAGATCCTGCAGAGAGACAACCAGGAAGGCGAAGCCGAGCATTCCGACCAGTTTGCAGCGCACCTCCCAGCGATGGATCGGCGAGTCGCCGGCGGTGGCGTCGTCAAGCTGCGGCAGGGACCAGTCCGGCTCTCCTTTCCGTCGTTGCCGGGCGCCGCGGACCAGGCGTCGAATGCCCCAGCTGCTGGCGCCGCCCATCAGCAGCAACAGCAGCAGGCCGCCGGCCAGGCTCCAGCCGGGCAGGATGATCGGTTGCGGAGTCATCGGCTCTCCCGACCGGCTTGAAATGGAGCCTGCAGCAGTTCCGGTTTGACGCGGGAGAGAAAAGAGACGGTCAGGGCGGTGACGATCGCCTCGATGATGATCACCGGTACATGGGCGGCCAGGGCGAGCTTGGCGACGCCGAAGAAATCTTCACCTCCGGTGGCCAGCAGACAGGCCAGCAGCACCGCGGCCAGCATGGTGCCGAGACCACCGCAGAGACCGCCGACCAGCATCTGCCGTTTCACCGTCTTTCCCTTGAAGCGATGGAAGCAGAAACCGCACGCCAGTGCCGGCAGTCCCATCATCAGGGCGTTGGCGCCGAGCGCCGTGAGACCCCCGAACTGAAACAGCAGGCTCTGCAGCAGCAGCCCGACCAGGATGGCGAGAAAACCGCTGGCGCCGAGCAGCGCCCCGACCAGTCCGGGCAGCAGCAGGTGGACGCTGGTCGGGCCGAAGGGGATGTGGATCAGCGAGGCGACGAAAAAAGTCGCTGTGACCACCGCCACCTTGGGCAAGGCCTCAGGGCGGGTGCGTCTCAGGCTCCAGGCGGCGATGACGGCGCTGGCCGCGTAACTGCCGAGGGCGACTGTGGTGGGGAGAACCCCGTCGGAGATATGCATGGCAAGTCAGGCCAAAGGTTAAAGGTTAAAGGTCAAAGGTTAAAGGCCAAAGGTCAAAAACTTATTTCATCCCTTGGTTTCTCTCCGCTTCAGCTTCTCTGCAACTCTGCGTTGAAAGTGTTTTTTTCGTCTTTGCAGCCTGACTTATGGGCTCTTTCTCTTCGCGCTCACCATCATCGCCACACCGCTGAGGCCGAAGATGATGCCGATGCCGCCGAGGACCTGGGGCCAGCCGGCTTCCTGCTCCTCGGTCTGCTCTTTCGCCAGCTCCCTTTTGACCTGCCGCAATTGCTTGTGCAGACGGGCGTTTTTCTGTTCAAGCTGTTCGACCCGGGTTGCGCAGTCGTCCACGGCCAGGGCCGTTATCGGGGGGACGAGGCAGAAAAAGAGCAGCCAGAGAAGGGTTGCGCGGCGGATTCCGGTCATTGCCCGTCCTCGACTTCGGCCTTTTTCAGCAGGTAGCTGTTTTTATGCCCCATGCTGGCCTTGATGACGATGGTCAGGTCATCGACCTTGGGGATCGGGCAGTTGTAGAGGCCCTCGTCGTCGGTGGTCCCGGTGACCAGCCGCCTGCCATGGCTGTCGCGGATTTCGACCGTTCCCTGTTTGACCTTTTTGCCGTCGGGAAAATAGCTCTCGGTGTAGATCTTTCCGCCCTCGACATAGGCAAACAGATTGACCTTGTGGGCCAGGGCCGGACCGGCCGTCATGAGACCCAGAAACAGGGTGAAAATCAACAGACTTCCTATACGCATGAATTTTCTCCTATTGCAGTTCCGTGGTGTGGATCCAGTAGACGGCACCGATTTCGACATCCTTGTCGACACCGTCATGTTGCAATTTCCAGTCCGCATCGGACAGCGCGGCGAACCCCCACCAGCCGGCCTTCGGCATGGCATAGTGGAAAACGCCGTTGCCATCGGCTTTGATCACCTGGGTGACAAAGGGGTCGGACGGCGGGTGGATTTTACCCCCTTCGGCGGCTTCATTGAGATATTCAACCTCGATTTCGGCGTAGGGGACCGGCTTCCCCTTGAGCAGCACCCGTCCGGAGAAGAGGTTGCCGCTCCAGAGCCCGTAGGGGCGGCTCAGGGGAATGATTTCGGTCTCCAGGCCGACCGGCTGATCCCACCCTGATTCCAGCCCGAGGGCACCGACGCAGACCTTGGTGTAATGGACGATGAACTTGTCCTCGGCCGGTTCCCAGTAGGGCGTCGGCTCGACGAAGAAGGTGTAGTCTCCGGGGCGGCGGATCTTGTAGTCGCTGCGCCAGAAGGTGAATTGTCCACTTTGACCGGGGCCCTGTCCCTTGACCGCCCGCAGGGAGTCGAGCAGGTCGGTTTTTCTGCCGTTGTGCAGCACCCCGAACTGCTTCGGTCTGGCCATTTCCATATAATGGCCTTCCATCGGGTGGATGAATTTCACCTGCAGACCGAGGGTCTTGTTGTCGGTCTGGGTGATGATGTCGTCGGACGGGATCAGGGTGCCGAAATGCGCGTAGCAGGGGGTGGCGGCAAGCAGCAGGACAGTGAACAGGATAAGTGATTTTCGCATCGGGCCCTCCAGGTTTAGAATTCGAAAGCGAGTTGACCGGTCACAGAGTGGTTCCTCGGGGCGGTCTCCGGGTCGGTGTAGAGATATTCCATGGCCACCACGGTGTTGGCAAAGATGCCGTAGGAGCCGGTGACGCCGAAACGGAGCGGGTCGTCCTGGAAATCATCGGCTCCCTCGGCCCGCGCCACGAGTTGCGTCCGGTCGGTCGGCATCCAGGTTGCCTCGATATCCCAGGCCAGCGGCCGCTCCCCGCTCAGGTCGGTCAGCCCGACCAGCGGTCGGTCGAAATCGTCCAGGGCGCCGAGGATTTCCGCTTCAAAGGCAACATGGTCAAAGGCCAGGGAGAGAAAGGCCGAGGCCGCGGCAACACTCGAACTGTAAAGATTGGTGTCCGCCACCAGCCCGGCGTCACTCTCTGCCAGGTCGCTGAGCCAGGAGAATCCGAACCTCAGGTTCTCGAGCGGGCTGATTTCGAGCGCGGCGACCAGGCTGTCGATCCGGTTGTTGTCGTCGCGACTGTCCGTTTCCCCGTTGAAGACGCCGAGGCTCAGATTCCACAACGATCCTTCCAGGGCGAACATGGCTGCGGTGTTGTTGGTTTCCCCGAGATCGAGGGGCAGGGGATCGCTGACCATGGAGCTGTTGAACTTGCCGAAGGGGATGTACATTTTACCGCCGTGAAAGGCGGGAGTCTGGCCGAACAGGGATTGCGGGCAGCTCAGGCTGATGACCGCCTCGTCGGCCTTGATGCTCTCGTTGCCGGACCCGTCCTCCTCGTACAGCAGGATAAGATGGCCGTTGACCCGATCGTTGATGGCGGCCTCGGTGGAAAGCTGGGCGGTGGCCAGGTTCAGGTCGCTGCTTTCATCGCCCCCTTCGACCTTGTTGTAGCTCGCTTCGAGTTCCAGCAGGCCGCTGAAGGTCAGGTACCTGTTGAGGGACCGCAGGGAGAAGGGGCCTTCCGTTGCCGGCTTCTGCCCCAGTTGCGTTTCCAGGGTGCGGATGCGTTGCTTGAGGTTTTCAATGTCGCTCTTCGTGTCCGGATGGGCGGCCAGGGCCGGAAGGGCTGTCCCAAGCAGAATGACGACAATCAGTGTCAGGGTGCGCAGCATGAAAATGTCCCGAAGTCGACAGGGTGAGGGTTGCGTGGGGATCTTCAATATCCGGTGAATAGCACGAATGAAAATTTCGTAGCACTTTAGGAGATTCCAATTGTTCTGTCAAGTGAAAAAATAGCACGAATAAAAATAACGTGTTACCGGGTTCCCGGCTTGACCCTCCCCGCCGGTTCGCATAGATTGGACTGGTTTTTTCTGACCATGAACTTTTCAAGGACCTGAATCAGTGAGTTCCTGTTGGAGGGCCGACAAGGAACCCACTGCTTCAGGAAGGAGTAAAACTATGAAGCGCCTGCTTGTTGTTGTCTTTCTGCTGTTGTCGGTGCCGGCTGCCGCCCGCAGCTATACCGTTTCGTTCAACCAGATTGTTGAGCACCCGGCTCTTGATGCCCTGCGCCAGGGGATCAAGGATGAATTGAAGGCGGAGGGGTTCCAGGTCAGCTACCATGACCATATCGCCCAGGGAAGCATCGCCACGGCCAACCTGATTGCCCGGCAGATGCTCGGCGAACAGCCGGATGTCGTGGTCGGTATCGCCACTCCCACCGCCCAGGCCTGCGCCCAGGTGATCCGCACCATCCCCATTGTTTTCGCCGCGGTGACCGACCCGGTGGGCGCCGGGCTGGTGACGTCGCTGGAGAAGCCGGGCGGGCACATCACCGGCACCACCGATATGAGCCCGGTCGGCAGGCAGATTGAGCTGATTCAGAGTTTTCTTCCGGGGGTAAAAACGTTGGGCGTGATCTACAACTCGGGTGAAGCCAACTCGGTGACCATCGTCAAGGCGCTGAAGGAGGAAGCGGCTGAGCGTGGTCTGAAGGTTGAGGAAGCGACGGTTTCCAATTCGGCCGGCGTCACCCAGGCGGCCAAGAGCCTGGTCGGTCGTGCCGACGCGGTCTACATTCCGACCGACAACACCGTGGTTTCGGCCTTCGAGGCCATCGTCAAGGTTGGACAACAGAACCGGCTGCCTATTTTTGCTGCCGACACCGATTCGGTGAAGCGAGGCGCCATCGCGGCACTGGCCGTCGACTATTACCAGATGGGCCGTCAGACCGGCGAGATGGTCGGCCGGGTTCTCAAGGGTGCCGATCCCGCCACCATGCCGGTCGAGACCCTGCGCGAGTTCAAGATCCATCTCAATCCCGCCTCGGCGGAAAAAATGGGCCTGAAGATCAGCGACGCGCAGCTGAAAAACGCCGATAAAATCGTCGAGTAAATTCTTTTGGCCGCCAAGAGCGCCAAGAAATTCAAAGGCTCATCAGCTCAGAGACGGGGAGAAGCAGAGGCGGAGAGAAACTAAAATCGGTTATTGGCTTTTAACCCAACCCGGCGCTTCTCTCTGCACCTCGCTGTTGAAAACAGGTTTCTTGGCGTTCTTGGCGTCTTAAGCGAGCAATGCGAGCGGGCGGCGAAATTTTTTTTGCTTTCTGGCTCCTGGATTCTGCCTCTAAATGACTTTCTACGCTTTCATGGGCGCCCTCGAACAGGGGTTCGCTTACGGCTTCCTGGTTCTCGGGGTCTATCTGACTTTTCGGGTGCTGGATTTTCCCGACCTCACCGTCGACGGCAGTCTGCCGTTGGGAGCGGCGGTCTCGGCGGTGGCGATCAGCTCCGGCGTTGACCCCTGGGTGTCACTGCTGCTGGCCCTCGGTGCCGGATTCCTGGCCGGCATGGTGACCGGCATTCTCAATACCAAGTTCGGCATCCTGCACCTGCTGGCCTCGATTCTCACCATGATTGCCCTTTATTCGATCAACCTGCGGGTGATGGGGGCGCCGAATGTCACCCTGCTCGGCAAGCCGACGGTTCTTGATCCGTTGCTGAATGCCGGCCTCGGTCCCTTCGTCGCCGCGCCGCTGCTGTTCGGCGTTCTTTCCTGCCTCGGCCTGCTTGGCCTGCTCTGGCTGCTGCACACCGCTTATGGTCTGGCCATTCAGGCGACCGGGGCCAACCGGCAGATGATCACCAGCCAGGGAGTCAATACCGACCGGGTCATCATCCTCACCGTCGGTTTGTCCAACGGACTGGCCGCGCTCAGCGGCGCACTGCTCTGCCAGAGCCAGGGCGCGGCGGATGTCAACATGGGAATCGGTACCATCGTTGCCGGTCTCGCCTCGGTGATCGTCGGTGAAACCCTGTTCGGCTGCCGCAGTGTCGGTCGGGCGTTGCTGGCGGCGCTGCTCGGTTCGGCGGTCTACCGGCTCGCCATCGCCCTGGCCCTGAGCCTGAAGCTGGGATCTTTTTCCTTCACCCCGAGCGACCTCAACCTGCTGACCGCGTTGCTGGTGGTCGGTGCCCTGGTTCTGCCGCAGGTGCGGCGCAAGGTGTTGAAAAGATGATCGGCATCAGCGGATTGTGCAAATATTTTCACCGCGGCAGCGTCAACGAGGTGCTGGCCCTCGGCGGCATCGATCTGCAGGTGCGGCGCGGTGATTTCATCACCGTGGTCGGCTCCAACGGCGCCGGCAAGAGCACCCTGCTCAACTGTCTGGCCGGCAGTTATCCGATTGACGGCGGGAGGATCGTTATTGATGACTGTGATGTCACCTCCTGGCCGGAACATCGCCGGGCCCGGTTGATCAGCCGGGTTTTTCAGGACCCGCTGAAAGGGACCTGCGGCAGTCTCTCCATCGAGCAGAATCTGGCCCTGGCCGCCCGGAGGGGACGACCGCATGGTCTCGGCCTGGGAGTGAGGCGTCGTGACCGTGACGTTTTTCGCCGCCAGTTGGCTCAACTCGGTCTTGGTCTTGAAGAGCGGCTCAAGGACCAGGTCGGACTGCTTTCCGGTGGCCAGCGACAGGCCCTGACCCTGCTGATGGCCACCCTGGTGCGGCCGCAGATCCTGCTGCTCGATGAGCATACCGCCGCCCTCGATCCGAAGACCGCGTTGCAGGTTCTGGAGTTGACCGAAAAAATGGTTGCTGAACTGCACCTGACGGCGTTGATGGTCACGCACAACATGCGCCAGGCGCTGCAGCTCGGCAACCGGCTGATCATGCTCCATGGCGGGCGGGTTATTCTTGATATTTCGGGGGAGGAGAAGGGCCGGATGACGGTGGAGGGGTTGCTGCAGAGATTTTACGCCGTTCGCGGGGAGACTTTCGATTCAGACCGGATGCTGCTGGTATGAGTCGGCGGCCGGAAAGAAGTTTTCCGGCCGCCGTAAACCACGAGGGCTGTGTCTGTCCGTGGGTTGTGGATCGGCACTTCAGCCCGAAACGTTACCCCCGGAGGTTGTGGGTCATCTGCCGCCGTCGGCCGGGACTTCAAATTGATATCCACAGGCGGGACACTTGACTTTCATGTTTTCGCCACCCTTTGTTGTTGCGCAGGCAGCCAGGGAGAGGGCCAACATAACTGTCAAAATCAAGGCAGCAAATTTTTTCATCATTGTTTCTCCTCGTGCTCGGGTTTCCGGAAGACCCTGAAAGGGTTGTGTGTTTCCATTATAACGGCTTTTATCGTCAATTTCGTGATATCACTGAAAATAATTTGGACTCACGCAAGGGAGAATTCGAAAAATTCCTGGCAGGGCAACAAAAAAGCCCCCGCGGTCGGTATCGCGGGGGCTTCTACATTTGCGTGGTGCCCAGGGACAGAATCGAACTGCCGACACGAGGATTTTCAGTCCTCTGCTCTACCGACTGAGCTACCTGGGCGAAACGAGGTCTGTTTATAGCCAAAGGTGCCGGGAGTGTCAAGTAAAAAGAGGACGCGATCGGCTGTTGCGGGAACGGGGTCGGTCGATGGCGCCAGGTATGGTATAACTTATCCCTGAATCAGTGAGTCCCTTGTCGGCGGACAGCACAAGTCATCGGCCTGCCTGAGCTTCCCAAAAATCACCGGCGAACCTGTGGGGGCGCTTCAGATTTCTGGAAATCCCATTCAGACCAAGCACTTGCACTCTCCATCCAACAGGAATTCATTTGATTCAGGTAATCCCTGAATCCACCGTGGGGGTGGAGCCGGCATGGAGAGAGAGCCTTGTCCGAGATACCGACCGACGGGTTGCCCGCTGATTTCTGGCCGCGGGTTGAACACGCTCCGCAACGATTGCTGATGCTTGATTATGACGGCACCCTGGCGCCGTTTGTGCCCGACCGGGATCGGGCTTTTCCCTATCCCGGGATTCGGGAACTGCTGTCCGAACTGCTGGTTCTGCAGCGGACTCGGCTGGTGATCGTCACCGGGCGGGCGGTGGCCGACATGCCGCCGCTGCTGCAGCTTGAGCCGCTGCCGGAGATCTGGGGTTGTCACGGCTGGGAGCGGCGCCTGGCGGGCGGGGACATCCGCCGGGTTGAACTGCCGGTGAGTGTTGAAGGTTGCCTGCAGCGGGCCTGGAGCCGGGCCGTCAAGGCCGGGATCGAAGATCACCTAGAGCGCAAGCCGGCCTCGCTGGCGATCCACTGGCGGGGACTCGATGAGGCGCGCAAAGCGCGGCTGGAGGACGTCGCCAGCCGCGAGTGGGCATCTCTGGCGGCGGACAACGACCTGCAGCTGCACCCCTTTGACGGTGGCCTGGAGCTGCGCTGTCCGGGCCGGACCAAGGGGGACGCGGTGCGGGAATTGCGTGCCGAATCACCGCCGGGAACCCTGGCGGTCTATCTCGGCGACGACCTGACCGACGAGGATGCCTTTGCCGCCCTGGGCGAGGGGGATGTCGGCATCCTGGTGCGCGAACAGCCGCGCGCCAGTCGGGCGTCGTGCCGGCTGCGGCCGCCGGATCAGTTGCTTGAATTTCTGCGGACCTGGCTCAGGGTCTGCCGCCATGGAGGGTGAGATGATGACATCGGGACAGAGGCTGCTGGTGGTTTCCAATCGACTGCCGATCGTTCTTCGCCGGGACGAGGATCGCTGGCAGGTCAGTGCCGGCGCAGGTGGTCTGGTGACCGCCCTGGCGCCGGTCATCAAGGCCAACAAGGGCCTCTGGGTCGGCTGGCCGGGCTGTGGTGACGAGGCGCCGGTCGAACCGCTGCTTGACCAGTTCGGCGAGGCCGAGGGCTATCAACTGGCATCCGTGCCTCTCAGCCAGCAGGAGGTTGACAGGTTCTACCTCGGTTTTTCCAATGAAACTCCCTGGCCGCTGTTTCACGATATGCTCGGCCAGTGCCGCTTCTCGACCGAAAACTGGCGGTCCTACCAGCAGGTCAACCGGCGCTTTGCTGAAGTCGTTGCCGGGCGGGCCGACGAGAATGACCTGATCTGGGTCCAGGACTACCAGCTGGCCCTGGTCGGGGAGGAACTGCGGCGTCTCGGGGTGCGGCAGGCGCTCGGCTATTTCCTGCACATCCCCTTTCCGTCACCCGATCTGCTGCGCCGGCTGCCGTGGAAGCAGGAACTGCTGCGCGGCCTGCTGGCCTACGACCTGATCGGTTTCCAGACCCTGCGCGACCGACGTAACTTCGTCAACAGTGCCAACATGCTGTTGCCGGAAGTCGAGGTAATCGGCCGCCGCCGATCCCACTCGTTGCTGCGTTACGGTGACCGGGTGATCAAGGCGGGTCATTTCCCGATCAGTATTGACAGCCGTGAATTTGAAAACCGGGCCCGCACCCACGAGGTGGACGAGGCCGCCTGGTTCCTGCATGAAAAGCTGGCGGGGCGGCAGCTGATTCTCGGCATCGACCGGCTCGACTATACCAAGGGGCTGCCGCAGCGGTTTCTCGCTTTTGAGCGGGCGCTGGAACTTGATCCGGCGCTGGTGGGACATTGTTCGTTGCTGCAGGTGGTGGTTCCGAGCCGGACGCTGGTGCCGGAATATCGTGATCTCAAGGAACTTCTCGATCGCGAATCCGGGCGAATCAACAGTCGTTTTTCCGAGGCCGGCTGGGTGCCGATCCATTACCATTACCGCTCCCTCGACCCGGTGCAGCTGCTGGCCCATTATCGCACCTGTGAAATCGCCCTGATCACCCCGTTGCGGGACGGCATGAACCTGGTGGCGAAGGAATACTGTGCCTGTTCCCTTGACAACAACGGAGTGCTGATCCTCAGTGAATTCGCCGGGGCCGCCGATCAGATGGGCAATGCCGCGCTGCTGGTCAACCCCTACGACGTCGACGGCACCGCCGAGGCGATCTGCCATGCCTTTCACATGCCGCTCGAAGAGCGCCAGCAGCGGATGCGGCGGCTGCGCGGCGACCTGCGCCGCAACGACGTGCATCGCTGGGTCGGCCAGTTCCTGAAGGCATTGCGTGGCCACATGCATGGTTGACGGACGGGGGCGGCAAGGACCGTTTCGCGGGGCGCGGCTTCCGGTTCGCCCGGCTTTTCACCTGAATCAATGACTTGCGTTGTCTATCGACAACGGTTTCACGGATTCAGGTTTCATCCTTGCCATTCCGCGCCGATTCTGGTAGTAAACAGGCTCCATCAACACGGAGTCTGTCACATGTATCAGCGTTTCTTCTGGTTTATGAGCTTTTTTTCCGGCGGCAGCTTTATCTGCGGTCGCCCGGCCATGGACCGATTGTAACGCCGATGTTCTAGACCCCGCGCTCTGTTACAATTCGCAAACCATGGGCTGGCCGACCCCGGCTTCCCGTGGTTTTTTTCGTTTTGGATCGATGGACGAAAGTTGACCCCGGGTGCCGGCAGCCCGGGATGACTGCAACCTGAATCGGTGAGCTCCTTGTCGGCGGATAGCACAAGGCACTCTCCAGCCAACAGAAACTCACTGATTCAGGTGCAACCCAACATCGATGCAGACGGAGTGAACAAAAATGATTATCGTCATGAAGTCGGGTGCCGGCAGGCAGGAACTGGCCGAGGTCAAGAAACGGATTCGTGAACTCGGCTACAAGCCGCACGTTATCCATGGCGCGACCCGCAATGTGGTCGGCGCCGTCGGCGACGAGCGCGGCAAGGCGGTGCTGCAGTCGCTGCAGTCGCTGTCCGGGGTCGATAACGTGGTGCCGATCCTCAAGCCCTTCAAGCTTGCCAGCCGCGAAGTCAAGCCGGAACCGAGCCTGGTGGAGATCGTTCCCGGCCTGAGCGTCGGCGGGGATGAGTTCATCGTCATGGCCGGGCCCTGCTCGGTCGAGAGTGAGGCGCAGATCCTGCAGAGCGCGCATGCCGTCAAGGCGGCCGGGGCCAGGCTGCTGCGCGGCGGCGCCTTCAAACCGCGCACCTCTCCCTATTCTTTCCAGGGTCTGGAGGAAGAGGGGCTCAAGCTGCTGGCCGCGGCGCGTGAGGAAACCGGCCTGCCGATCGTCACCGAGGTGGTCAATCCGCGTGATGTCGAACTGGTCGCCCGCTACGCGGATGTGATGCAGGTCGGGGCCCGCAACGTGCAGAACTTCGCCCTGCTGAAGATGCTCGGCCAGCTCGACAAGCCGATTCTGCTCAAACGGGGGATGGCGACCACCATCCAGGAGTACCTGATGAGCGCCGAGTACATTCTCTCCGAGGGCAACCGGCGGGTGATTCTCTGTGAGCGCGGCATCCGCACCTTCGAGACCGCGACCCGCAACACCCTCGATATCTCGGCGGTGCCGGTCCTCAAGAGCCAGACCCATCTGCCGGTGATTGTCGATCCCTCGCACGCCACCGGCCATGCCCGGCTGATCGCGCCGATGAGCTATGCGGCGGTGGCGGCCGGAGCCGACGGGCTGATCGTCGAGGTCCATCCGCGTCCCGAGGAGGCGGCCAGCGACGGTCCGCAGTCGTTGAAACCGGCTGATTTCGCCGCGATGATGAAAAAACTGGCCGCCTATGCCGAGGTGGCCGAACGCTCCCTGGCGACAGGGGACTGAAAGGCGGGATAGAGATGTACCTGATTCCCCTGACCCAGATCGAGAGTGTCGAACTGGTGATCCACGCTCTCCGGGCCGCCGGCGGCCAGGCGGACTGTTCGACCTGCCCGGCGCACAAGGTCTGCATGCAGCAGTGCCTGAGCATTGCCGATGCCGTTCAGCGCATGCTCGGTGAAGGCAGCCTGCCGAACCTGGATGCCGAACTCGCGCCGGAAAAAGAACCCGAAACGCCAACCGATCCGTCGCCCGATCCGTCGCCCGGCGGTCATCTGAAGCGGATCAAATAGGCTGGCTCAGCCATCCCAAGAGTTTTTGCGAATGCATCAAGCCATCGAGGACACTGCCATGAATTTTCCCGCTATCGGGCTGCGCGCCCCGCAGATCCTGCTGCCGCAGGACAATGTTGACCTGGCCAGGTGGGCGGTCATCGCCTGTGACCAGTACACCTCGCAGCCCGACTACTGGCAACAGGTCGCGGAACAGGTCGGCGAGTCTCCGTCGACGCTGAAGCTGACCTTTCCCGAGGTCTACCTTGAGCAGCCGGACAAGGCGGAACGGATCCGTGCCATCAACAAGACAATGCGCGACTACCTTGACCAGGGGGTGCTGCGTCCGTTGCCGGAAGGCTTTGTGCTGGTTGATCGCCGTACCTCGCAGGTGCCGTCACGCAAGGGGCTGATGGTGGCCCTTGATCTTGAGCAGTACGATTACCGGCCCGGTTCCGGCAGCCTGATCCGTGCCACCGAGGGAACCATTCTCGATCGGTTGCCGCCGCGCATCCAGGTGCGGGAACAGGCCTGTCTGGAGTTGCCGCACATCATGGTGCTGATTGACGATCCCGGGCAGACGGTGATCGAACCGCTGTTCAAAGAGCAGCTGCCGCCGCTGTATGATTTCGAACTGATGGCCGGCGGCGGTCACCTGCGCGGCTGGCAGGTCAGTGAACAACGACTGCTGCGGCAGGTTGCCGATGCTCTCGCCGCCCTGGCGGAACCGAAAGCTTTTGCCGCGCGTTACCAGGTCGAAAACCAGTCGCCGCTGCTGTACGCCATGGGGGACGGCAACCATTCCTTCGCCACCGCCAAGGCGATCTGGGAGCAGCTCAAGGCCGAGGCTTCCGATCCGGCCGCGATCATGGATCATCCCGCCCGCTGGGCCCTGGTCGAGCTGGTCAACCTGCATGATCCCGGTCTCGAATTCGAAGCCATCCACCGGGTGCTGTTCGGTATCGAGACGACGCAGCTGCTGGTGCGGATGGAGGCTTATTATCGGCAGTTCGGCTGCGGCTTCGTCTGGCAGGAGCTGGATTCGGTCGAGGCGGTCATGGCTGAAGTTGATCAGGAGGTCAAGGAGGGTGTTCACCGGCTGCCGCTGATTGCCGGCGGCCGCTGCGGAGTGGTTGAGATCGGCCGACCGGCCAGCAACCTGGCGGTCGGCACGCTTCAGGCGTTTCTGGACCAGCTGGCGGCGCAGGAGGATGTCCGCATCGATTACATTCACGGTGCCGACGTGGTCACGGAACTCGGCAGCCGACCGGGCAACGCCGGGTTTTATCTGCCGGCGATTTCCAAGTTCGAACTCTTCCGGACGATCATCCTCGACGGCGCCCTGCCGCGCAAGACCTTCTCCATGGGCGAGGCCGACGAGAAGCGGTTCTATCTGGAGTGCCGGAAGATCAAACAGGATTGAGCCACCAAGGCGCCAAGAGCACCAAGAAAATCAAGAAAACCTTTTTTAACGGAGAGGCGCAGAGCGGGAGAGAACGCAGGAGCAAGCCCAAATCTGGATTCAGGGTTAAATGATCCCGAAAGCTTTTTCTCTGCCTCTGTTAAATGGGTTTTGCCTTTCTTGGCGCCCTTGGTGTCTTGGTGGCATTAAGATTTGCGTTTACAGGAGCTTGATACACCATGTCTCAGGTATGGAATTTCGGTGCCGGGCCGGCGATGCTGCCGCCGCCGGTGATGGAGCGCATCCGCGAGGAATGGCTTGATTTCGGCGGCATGGGCGTTTCGTTGGTCGAGATCAGCCATCGCAGCAGGGAGTTTCAGGCGGTTCTCGACGAGGCCAAGGATCTGTTTCGCGAACTGACCGGCTTGCCGGAGAATTACCGCATCCTGTTCATCCACGGCGGGGCGCGGATGCAGTTTGCTGCCCTGCCGATGAACCTGGCCGGACGCAGCCCCTCGCGTACCTGTCTCTATGTCGAAAGCGGCAATTTCGCCAAAATCGCCAATCGCGACGCTGTTCCCTACGCCGATGTCCGGGTGATCGCCAGCAGCGCCGACTGCAGTTATGCCCGCCTGCCCGAAGTCGATCCGGAGAAGATCGATCCGCAGGCCGCCTACCTGCATCTGACCAGTAACAATACCGTGTTCGGCACCCAGTGGCAGCAGTTTCCCGATTCCGGCGACGTGCCGCTGGTGACCGACCAGACCTCGGAAATTCTTGGTCGACGGCTTGATTTCAGCCGTTTCGGCCTGGTCTATGCCGGGTTGCAGAAGAATCTCGGTCCCGCGGGGATGGCCCTGGTGGTGGTACGCGACGACCTGCTCGGCAGTGCCGATGAAAAGACCCCGCTGCTGCTCAACTACACGCGCGCCGCTGAGGATGATTCGCTGACCAATACCACCAATACCTTTGCCATCTACGTGGTCAAGCTGGTGCTGGAATGGATGCGGCAGCAGGGCGGCCTCGATGTCATCGAGGCGCGCAACCGGCAGAAGGCCGCCCGGCTCTACCGGGTGATCGATGCGGGGGATTTTTACCGTGGCTGCGCCGCTGTCGAGCATCGTTCGATCATGAATGTCACCTTCACCCTGCCGACGCCGGAGCTGGAAGCCGCTTTCCTGGCCGAGGCCGGAGCCGCCGGGCTCTATGCTCTCAAGGGTCATCGTGCCCTGGGCGGGGTACGCGCCTCGATCTACAACCCCATGCCGCTGGACGGGGTCGAGGCACTGGCGCAGTTCATGGAAGAGTTTGCCCGCAGGAACGGTTAGAGAAAGCAAGATAATTTCAACGCGGAGGCGGAGAGGGGCAGAGCCGGAGAGCGCAAAAGTTTGGCTGAATCAAGCTCTGCCGGGGAGTTTCAGTCTTTCTCTGCGCCTTCAGGTCCTTGCTCCGCGTCTCTGCGTTAAATAAAATCTTGTTCGTTGAATATCGAGGAGAAACTGACGATGCCCATGCCCCCTGTTGACTTAAGTGGTGAAGCAAACTGGACCGAGTTCGATGCCCCCTCGCTGGTCGGCGCCTCGCTGCGTTTCGTCTCCGGTGAGCCTGAGGGAGACCGTTACCGGGTCCGTTATTATCGCAATGCCGACGGCGCGCTGCGGGCGCGGATCTGGTTCGGCCCCGAAACCGAGGGACCTCCCGGTCATGCCCATGGCGGCAGTATGGCGGCGGTGATGGACGAGGTCCTCGGGCTGGCGGCCTGGGCGGCCGGTTACCCGATTGTGGTCGGTAATCTCAATGTCGATTTCCGCAACCTGCTGCCGCTGCAGCAGGTGGTCACGGTCGAGAGCGAGATTCTCTCCACGTCCGGACGCAAGGTCATGGTGCGCGGCCGGATCTGCAAGGGTGACACGGTCTATGCCGAGGCCGACTGTCTCTGCATCACCATCCCCGAACAGGCCGCCGCGGAGCTCGCCGGCAAGCATTGACAGGTCTCCGGCGGGGGCCTAGAATCACCGAACCATGCGCCGGAACGGGCGGATCAGGCGGAACCCGGGCCGAGAGCGGCCCCCCCCCTGGCATCCCGGCAGCTCGACCTGAACAATTATTTCCACGACGGGAGAGGCCGGCCGGCATTTCCCGTCAGACTTTTGAAGGAGCCTTTCAGATGAAGGTCATTGTTACCGATGAAGTGTCCGACAGCGGTCTGCAGCTGCTGGAGGAGGACCCCCGGGTCAGTGTCGATGTCCGGCTGAAGCTGTCGGCCGAAGAACTTCGTGCGCAGATCGGCGCTTATGACGCCATCATCACCCGCAGCGGTACCCGGGTCGACCGGGCTCTGCTCGAAGCCGGCGAAAACCTGAAGATTGTCGCCCGTGCCGGGGTCGGTGTTGACAGCGTCGATATCGACGCCGCCAGCGAGCGTGGGATCATCGTTGTCAACGCTCCGACCGGCAACACCAACTCGGCGGCGGAACACACCTTCGCGCTGCTGCTCAGCCTCTGCCGCAATGTCACCGTGGCCAATGACAACCTCAAGAGCGGCGACTGGCAGCGGGCGCCCTTCACCGGGCATGAACTGCGCGGCAAGACCCTCGGCATCATCGGCATGGGCAAGGTCGGCGGCCGCGTCGCCCGTCGCGCCCGGGCGTTCGAGATGGATGTGGTGGTCTACGATCCCTATATCTCCGAAAAGCGCGCCGAGGATTTCGGCGTCAGGCTGGTGCAGCTCGATGACCTGCTGCGGTTGGCCGATATCATTACCGTGCATACGCCGCTCAATGAAGAGACAAAGGGGATGATCGGCCCGGCGCAGTTCGAGCGGATGAAGGACGGAGTGCTGATCGTCAATTGCGCGCGCGGCGGCATCTACGTCGAGGAGGCAACCCTGCAGGCGCTTGAAAGCGGCAAGGTGATCGGCGCCGCCTTCGATGTCTGGAGCCAGGAGCCGCCCGACAGCGACACCCTGAAGAAGCTGATCGCGCACCCGAAGATGGTCGTGACGCCGCATCTCGGCGCCAACACCTTCGAGGCGCAGAAGAATGTCGCCATCGATGTCTGCCAGGAAATCCTCGCCTATCTCGACGGCAAGCCGCTGACCAACGCCATCAATATTCCGCGTTTCGATCCCGATCTGATGGAGCA
Organism: Geothermobacter hydrogeniphilus; assembly: GCF_002093115.1. NCBI lineage: Bacteria > Pseudomonadati > Thermodesulfobacteriota > Desulfuromonadia > Desulfuromonadales > Geothermobacteraceae > Geothermobacter > Geothermobacter hydrogeniphilus. The sequence continues at coordinate 35,278 of NZ_NAAD01000004.1, forward strand.
CATGAAGCCCTTCATGGCGCTCGCCTCGACCATCGGCAACTTCATTTCGCAGCTGGCGCCGCCCAATCCGCGCAAGGTCACCTTCACCTACAGCGGGCAACTGGCACGTTACGACTGCACTCCTCTCACCGTCTGCGGCCTGGCGGCGCTGCTCAACCGCCACACCGAGCGCGAGGTCAACCTGGTCAACGCCAGCCTGATCGCCCGCGAGATGGGCATCGAGGTGGAAGCGGTGCGGACCACCGAGACCGAATCCTATTCCAATGTTGTCAGCCTGGCGCTGGAAACCCCGACCGGCAAGCGGGTGATCGCCGGGACTCTCTTCGAGGGACGACCGAAGATCGTCAAGATGCGCAATTTCGATACCGATTTCCGCCCCGAAGAGCATATGCTGGTTCTCAGTTACCAGGACCGTCCGGGGCTGATCGGCAAGATCGGCACCCTGCTCGGCGATGCGGGGGTCAATATCGGCAACATGAATCTCGGTCGTCGTGAAAAGGGCGGCGAGGCGCTGGTGGTTTTTTCCACCGACTCACGGGTGGATGAGGCAACGATCGCCGAAATCACCGCGGCGATCCAGCCCGATTACATCCGTGCCGTGACCCTGCCCAAATAAAAAGCTGTATCTTCCGGCCGTCACAGAAAACCCCACCCCCCAAACAGGCGGTGGGGTTTTTTTGTCGGGCGCAGGCTCCCCTCTGCACCCGGTTTTAATGACAAGAAAATATCCATCTCGCCTTCGACGCCCCTGCCGGGTGATTGCCGCTCCGTCCGCCGGCGGGATTTGGAGCGGCCGGAAACAAAACCTCGCTGAACCGCTTCAACTCGCCGGAATCAAGGGTTGTCACCGGTTTCAGGCCGCCCTTTCGCGCTTCGAATCCGTCGGCGGATGATGGGCAATCCCCCGGCTGTTCCGGTTCTTCAGCGGGCCTGTTTGAATTTTATTGTGATTAAAAATTCCTTGACAATTTAGCGCATTTTCTGCTTTTTTAGGTCGATCTGCGAAAAACGATGTTCTAAATCTGTGGCCCGGTTGTCGGCTGCGCGTGACGTCAACAGGCTGCCGTCTGGCAGCGTAATCCCATCTCATAGAAGGATGTGCCATGTCCCAGAAAGCGATTAAACCCTCATTGAGAAATCCCCTGACTCCGCCCGAGAAGGTCGAGTTCACCATCCCGGGAGAGATTGCCGGCCAGGCCGGTGGTTATGAAGAGGTCATGAAGGAAGGCTACGACCTCATTCAACGCCCGATCAAGTCGGTTCCCGTCGGCCAGATTGAAAAGCAGCACTTCAAGCAGCGGATGACGGTCTGGGAGCGGATCAAAGTGTTGACCCAGAACGAGCCGAACATCCTCTTTCAGAACTGGGGCAAGAATCTCGACGGCGCTTCGCTGGTGACCGGAATTCTCAATATCGACGGGCGTGACGTGGCGCTGTACGGTCACGATTTCACCGTGCGGGCCGGCTCCATCGATGCCACCAACGGCCGCAAGCTGGCCCGATTGTTCAACATGGCCGGCGAAAAAGGGATTCCGGTGATCGGCATGAACGACTCCGCCGGTGCTTTCGTCCCGGCTGGGGTCGGCGGTCTCGACGGCTACGCCGAGGCCTTTACCGCGCTGCGCAAGATCAGCGGCGTGGTGCCTTCGATCATGTGCATGTTCGGCTTCAATGCCGGCGGCGGTTCCTACCTGCCGCGCCAGGGGAGTTTCGTCATCCAGCCGGAAGACACCTTCTTCGGCCTGACCGGCCCGGGAGTGGTCAAGTCGGTGCTCGGCGAGGATATTTCCCCCGAGGATCTCGGCGGGCCCAAGGTCCACGGTGCCACCGGGGTGGCCGACCTGACGGTGGCCGACGAAACCGCCGCCCTGCGTACCGTGCTGCGGTTGCTCAGCTACATCCCCGACAACAATCACAGCCTGGCGCCCTTCCAGGAGACCAGCGATCCGCTGGACCGCAAGACCTGGGAGATCAATACCCTGCTGAAGAAGGCCTTCAACTCGCCGACCGGCTTCAACACCCCGTTCGACGTCTCGATCATCATCCAGCAGATCTGCGACCACGGCGACTATTTCGAGCTGCAGCCGACCCGCGCCCGCGAGGCGATCACCGCCTTCGGTCGACTTGGCGGCCACGTGGTCGGATTCGTCGCCAACAACTCGGCGGTCGCCTCGGGGCAGATCGACTGCGATTCGGCGCTGAAAATCGCCCGTTTCGTGCGTTTCTGCAATATCTACAATATTCCGCTGATCTTCATGGAGGATACCACCGGCTTCCTGCCGGGACGCGACCAGGAGGCCCGGGGCATCGTCCAGGCCGGCCGCTCGATGCTCGACTCGATCGTCGATGTCCGCACCCCGCGTATCCTGCTGATCCTCCGCAACGCCTTCGGCGGTGCCTACGCTTCCTACAACAACTACCCGACCGGAGCCGACGTGGTGCTGGCGCTGCCGACCACCCGCCTGGCGGTCATGGGCCCGGCAGGCAAGGAATTCGTCTACAAGTCCGAACTGCGCAAACTGCGCGGCTCGGTTCCGCAACGGGTCCAGCAGGCGGCTGAAGAACGCATCAAGGCCGGCATGGAGGGCGATGCGGCCAGGAAGGACGCCGAGGCCGAAGTGGCAGAGTGGCTCAAGGGAGAGGAAGCGGCTCTGAATCTGCGTTACGAGAAAGAGCTGATGAATCCGAAGGAGGGCCTCGCGCTCGGTTCGATCTCGTCTCTTGTCATGCCCGCCGATCTGCGCAAGGTGCTGGGCGAAAACCTGCATTTCCTGCTCCGCCACTACAAGCCTTCGGCCTGGCAGGGCGTGCAGCGTGAATTCCATTAAGGGGGCGACAGGGATTTGATGATGAAAGCGAATCAAGGTTTCGACGTGGAGATAAAACCGATGGCACAGACAACTGACTATTACGCGAACAATCCGCTGATCCACCGCGATCGCCGCCTGGGAAATGCCTCTTCGGAGTGGGTCCGGTCCTTCTCCTGTGAGAATCTCAAGCCGCTGATCGTCTGCCGCGGACCGATCCGCCTGGAGGCGATGACGGTCTACGAGGAGATGGGCATCAGCCATTACGGAATCCTGCTCTCGGAAAAGGATTCCATCGTCTATCCGGACGCCCTGTCCCCCGAGTTGAAGCGGCTGACCGATACCAGCCGTGTTCACCGGGTGCCCGATTACTCCGGTGCCTCGAAGGAAGAGCGTGTCGAGCGGATCAACCAGATTATTTCCATCGCCCGTGACAACGGCTACGATTCGATCTTTGCCGGTTACGGTTTCATGGCCGAGGATGACGAGTTTGTTGCCGCCATCGAGGATGCCGGCCTGAAGTTCATCGGCCCCTGCGCCGCCACCCAGCGTGCCGCCGGCAAGAAGGACGAGGCCAAGCGGACCGCGTTGCAGGTCAATGTTTCGGTCACCCCGGGAATCGACAATGTCACCGCCCGCACTCTGGTCAGCAAGTACCCGAGCCGTGAGGCGCTGTTGTCGATGGTCAAGGCCGAGGGCCTCACGGTCGATCAGAAGGTTCTGGATGACGAGAAACTTTCCCTGGAGGAACTGGCCGACCGTATCCTCTTTGCTTCCTACGAGAAGGGTATCGACCTGTTCTCCATCGACGAACTCTGCGCGCAGGTGGAAAAAGAGTGTGCCGAGATGTTCCGCAACTACCCCGGCGCCCGCATTCGCCTCAAGGCGATCGGCGGCGGCGGCGGCAAGGGACAGCGGATTCTCGGTGCCTCGTTGCTGACGAAGAAAAACCCGAGCGACGCCGACATCAAAAAGGCGGCCGCGGACGCTCCGGAACTGACCCGTGAAGTACTGCTTGAAGTCAAGGCCAACGGTGTCGGTGACAACAAGAACGTGCTGATCGAGCTGAATATCGAGCAGACCCGCCACAACGAGATCCAGCTGCTCGGCAACGGCAGCTGGTGCATCGCTCTCGGCGGCCGCGACTGTTCGTTGCAGATGCACGAGCAGAAACTGCTGGAAGTCTCCGTCACCCAGGAAGGGCTGGCGCTGGAGATCGAGAAGGCCAGGAAGGACGGTCTCAAGGATCAGGCCGCGGCCCTGGAAACCGACCTGAAAGTGCTGCAGCGGATGGAGGAGGAGTCGGAGCGTTTCGGTACCGCCGTCGGTCTCGACTCGGCCTCGACTTTCGAGTGCATCGTCGACCGCGATCGTCATTACTTCATGGAGGTCAACACCCGCATCCAGGTCGAACACCGGGTGACCGAGCTGGTCTACAAGCTCAAGTTCACCAACCCCGAGGACAAGGATGATTTCTTTATCGTCGAATCGCTGGTCGAAGCGATGGCGCTGCTTGCCGAGCACAAGGACCGCCTGCCGCGCCCCGAGCGCCTGCCGCGGTTCGGCGCCTCGGTCGAAGCCCGCCTCAACGCCACCGACTGTTCCCTGTCACCGAGTGCCGGCGGCGTGATCCGCAACTGGTCGAAGCCGATCGAGGGCGAGATCCGCGACGACCAGGGGATCTGCTTTCCCAATCCCGACACCGGTCTGTTCATGCGCTACAACGTTTCCGGTGCCTACGACTCCAACATCGCCCTGTTGCTGACCAAGGGGGATGACCGCCGGGCCAGCTACGAACATCTCGCCAAAGTCCTCCGCAACACCGTGTTGCGCGGCACCAACCTGGCCACCAACCTCGAGTTTCATTACGGCCTGGTCAACTGGTTCCTCGGCCAGAATGTGATGGCCAAGCCGACCACCCGTTTTGTCGTTCCCTACCTGACCCTGGTCGGCAGGCTCAAGGAAGAGGCGCAGAAAATTGATGTTGTCTACGCCTTCATTTCGATGAAGAAGCATTTCGCCAAGCTCTACGGCGGGGACAAGGAGACTGCCAAAGCCGCCTCCGAAACCCTTGACCGCAAGGGGACCCTGCTGACCCGGCCGATGGAGGTGCTGCTGGGTGACCCGCATCTGCTCTCCGGCTGGTTGAGCCTCAACCGCAGGAGTTTTGCCATCGAAAACGGCAAGCTGGTCTGGCTGCGCAATCCGCTGGTGGTGCTGGAAGAGACCTACGCGTATCTCAACATGAGCTATGACGCAACCCGCCCGGCAGCCGAGGTGATCTGGTCGCACGACAACGAACTGCTGCAGGGGGCGCTGAAATTCTATGCCCAGCTGCGCGAGGCGTTCGGCCTGGACAAGGGCGAATTCATCAAGCTGAGGGAGCTGCTGGAGCAGGAGGAGCCGCAGGGGGGCTACGATCAGAAGACCTGGACGGCGATCCGGGAAGCCCATTGCGGTTACGAACTCGGCAACGAGCTGTTCGGCATGCTCTTCATGATCGCCAGCAAGACCGATTTCTTCGACTTCCGGGTTGAGGATGACCTTGAAGTGACCATTCCCGAGTACCTGCACGATCCCGAACTGCAGGCGGCGATGAAGAAGGTGCTGGTTCCGCCGCCGGCGACCAAAGCCGATGAGATCGTCACACCGGGCGGCGGCATGTACTATGCCCAGGAAGCTCCGGGGATGCCGCCCTTCATCAAGGAAGGTGACCATTTCGAGGCCGGCCAGCCGCTCTTCATCCTCGAAGTGATGAAGATGTTCAACAAGATCCCCGCGCCCTTCGCCGGAACCGTCGACAAGATTCTTATCGAGGGCGGCGACGGTGTCATTGTCCAGAAGGGTCAGCCGATCTTCAAGGTCACCCCGGACGAGAAATTCGTTGAAGTTGATCCGAAGGAGCTCGCCCGGGAAAAACGGGCGCAGACCGGTGAATATCTCGCCGCTGTACTCTGAGATCGAACGACGTGATTCAAGACAGAAAAGCCCCGCCGGAAACGGCGGGGCTTTTCTGTCTTGGGGGCGGCTCTTTTGCACCAGCTCGGTGTTGCGCCCCTCTTCATTTGTGCGACGTAGCTGCCGTTACGCCTCCGCACTCATCGGAACGCGCCTTGATCCGGCACAAAAACCTCGCCCTTCCAGGACGCTTGTCTCGGGGGCGCCCCCGGAGGTCCGGGCTGAGCCAAAATGCCCAGATGCCAGGCGGACGAAGTCCCGCGGCATAAGGCGTACCGGCAGGTACGTCGTTGACGCGGGGCGAGGACAACGCGGCAGATGGGCGTTTTGCCTTAGCCCGCCGAGACAAACAGCGGGAGGTCGCAGGGGGGGATCAATCCGCGGGCTTCGGCGCGGGAGAAGAGCTGTTCGACAGCGGCAATGCCTTCGTCGCCGAGGTCGCGGGAGAACGCGTTGACGTAGAGCTGGATGTGGCTGTCGGTCACCTCATCATCCAGTTCCCGGGCGTGTTCGCGGATGTAGGCGCGGGGCTCGTCGGGGTGGGCGAAGGCGTAGTCGACGCTGGCCTTGAGGGCGGCATCGATCCGGCCGATCAGCCCGGCGCCGAGAGACCGGCGGGCGAGGATGCCGCCGAGGGGGATCGGGCAGCCGGTTTCAAGCTCCCACCACTGACCGAGGTCGAGAACCTGGTGCAGGCCGTGCTGCCGGTAGGTGAAACGGGATTCGTGGATAATCACCCCGGCGGCGAATTCACCGGCCGCTACCGCCGGCATGATCCGGTCGAAGGGCATGGCGCGGGTACGGGAAAATCCCTCGCCGTGCAGCTGCAGCAGCAGGTTGGCGGTGGTCAGTTCGCCGGGAATGGCGATACAGGTGGTGCGCAGTTCCTCGATATCGCAGGGCCGGGAGCTGACCAGCAGCGGCCCGCAGCCCCGACCGAGGGCCCCGCCGCTGCGCAGCAGGGCGTATTCATGGCGCAGGTGGCCGAGGGCGTGATAGGAGATCTTGGTCAGGTCGAGAGCGCCCCGGCGGGCCAGCTGATTGAGGGTTTCGACATCCTCCAGCCGTTCCCTGACCTTTGGCGCGCCGGCCAGTTTGCCGTGAACCAGGGCGTAGAAGATGAAGGTGTCGTTGGGGCAGGGTGAGTAACCCAGGCTTAAAGGATTGGACATCGTCAGCTCCGCGGCCAGTGTCGCAACAGGTGGAGGATGGCGCGCTCGGCGTTGCGGCAGGCTGCCGGGATGTCCCATTGATCGGGATCACGTCGCGCCGCCAGGTTGGAGATGCCGCGCAGTTCGAGCAGTGGGCAGCCGAAACGCGCCGCCGTCAGGGCGATGGCGGCGCCCTCCATGTTTTCACAGATGGCCCCTCCCTGCTGCCGCTGTCGGCCCTGCTGGTCGGTGCCGGTACAGGTCGAGACACTGGCGAAGGGACCGGTGGCAAAGCCGATATCCTGCTCGCTCGCCCATGCCCGCAGCAGGGATTCGGCGTTGCGGAACAGCTCGGGGTCGGTCGGCATCCGGTTGAAGAGATCCCCCTCCGGGCGGCGCAGCAGGGGCAGCCCGAGCTCCTCCATGCCCAGGAAGCCCGCGGGTGAGTCGCTTCCCTCGTCGGCGAGGATATCGCCGTCGGCCAGGGCCAGGTCGCCGATCCGCAGACCGCAGTCGGGGTAGGCGCCGGCGCAGCCGAGATTGAGCAGCGCCCGAGGTTTCCGGTGGCTCAGCAGAATGGCTGTGCAGGCGGCGGCATTGGCTTTGCCGACGCCGCTGTGGGTGAGCAGGATCTCCTGCCCGTCCAGTTGGCCGTGGAACAGCGGAAAACGGCCCGGCAACGGGTCGCTTTTCTGCAGTCGAGTTCGCAGCAGTCTGGTTTCAAACGAGGTGGCGGCGATCAGGGCGAGCATGGCGGCGGGTCAGGATTTGTACCAGCCGTGGCGGATCAGGTCGCGGCGCAGGCTGGAACCCTGGTTGCGGACCACGCCCTGGTACCAGAACTGTTCGCCATGCAGCCTGACATCGCGCGGGGCGTGCAGCCGCTTGCGGCGGTCGACGAGAGCCTTGCGGAAGCGTTCGTCAGGGTCGGCGAGAATTCCCTGCAGTTTCTGCCGCAGTTGGTCGGGCATGGCCTCAATCACGTACTGCAGCATGTCGCGCAGCTTCAACCCCTGCTGGTATTCCCACAGGTCGCCTTCGAAGATCTGGCTGCATTCATCGACGAAATCATTCCAGTCGAGGATCAGTGCCCCGAAATCCTCTTCGGCGAAGGCGGCGAATTCGTCGTGCTGTTTCAGATGCTGTTCAATCAGATCCTGTTCCTTCCGGGACAGGAAAAAGGAGAGGGATTCCTCAACCGGATACATGTCGAGTTGTTCGGTCAATTCGTTGCAGAACACCAGGTAGTCCAGTTCCCGGCGGCTGAACCCTGCCAGGAAAGGGGGCAGTTGCCGCCCGTGGCATTGCAGCGAGAGATGATCATGGCCGAAGTCGGCCGGAAAGAGCTGCTGCGGATTGTGCGGCAGGCCATGTCGGGCAAAGAGGTTCATCACCTGGATCTGGTTGCCGGTGAAACAGGTGAGCATTTTTTCTTCGGAATAAAACAGCTCCATGCCCAGACGATTGTTGGCCAGTCCGAAGCCGACAAAGCCGTCGTGGATCAGACGCTGCATGTAAGGTTCGATAACCTCCAGCAACTCATCGGTCGGCAGGTAGGGGGAGTAAAAGACCGTCGGCGGCGGTTGTGAACCGTCTTCCTGCTGCCACTCGTCCTGATAAAATTCGAGAATCAGAAAAGCTTCGTTTCCCAGGCAGACGCGGGCAAAGTCATGCAGCAACGCGGGAATCTTGCCCGCTCCGGCCATGGCCGTCAGCCGGTAACAATCGCTGGAATTCTCCAGTTGCGCGAACTGGTAGCCCTCGCGCATCCGTCGGCGGTAGATGCGCAGTTCGCGTGGCCATGGCTGGATGCCCAGGGGGAAATCGAAGGGAGATTTGCTCAATGAACGACCTTTTCAGTTATCGGCATCTGTCAGGGTGTTTTCCCGTACGAGGGCTGCCCCGGGTTGATTCTTCTTTCAGATCGCTTGCGTTGCGCGGTCCGCGCGACTCATGAGACGGGTCCGGAGTCCGTCTGTTCACTGTTTGGGGACCACGGTTTCAGGGTAGTTAAAACGGCAGTCCCTGTCAACAAAGGCGGTTGCTGCCGGAGGAAGATTGACCAGGCCGGGGTCAGGTGGTCGGGGACTTGAAATATTTTTAAGATCGCTGAAATTAAAGTGGCCTGGCTTTGACGTCGACAAAGTCCGTCTTTACCCCATTTTTCAGCCTGTCATCAGCCCCCCGCGGCAGTCCCGCAGTTCTCTTTTCGACCGGGATTGATTTTATCGTTAGTAAATTATTTAAGTTGACAATTTTTTCCATTTCCGATATATCCGCGAGGATAAAACTCTTTTTTATTGCAGGATGGATGAATGACCTCCCTCGAATACAATATCGGCGCCAAAATCAAGAAGCTGCGCAAGGCCCGCAAGCTGACGCTGCAGGATGTCGCTCGTGAGACCGGCTTCTCTCCGGCGCTGATTTCCCAGATCGAAAACAACAACGTCTCGCCGCCGATCGCGACCCTGTCGAAGATCGCCCGCTTCTTCGATGTCAAGATGGGCCACTTCTTTGAGGAGGACGAGGAAGAGTTGCGTTTCGAGGTGGTCCCCAAAGACGCCCGGCGGGTGGTCAGTAGGGTGATCTCCTCCAAGGGAACCGGACACGGTTACACCTACGAGGCTCTCTCCTATCGCAAGCGCAACAAGAAGATGGAGCCGTTCATGCTCACCATCTCCGAGCGTGCCCAGGAGGAGACCCTCTACAATCACGAGGGAGAGGAATTCCTGCTTATCCTGCAGGGTCGCGCGGAAATTTTACTTGATGATGAACGCATCGTGCTGGAAGCCGGCGACGCGGTCTACTTCGACTCATCCCTCAAGCACCGGCTGCTGGCCTGCGAGGGGGAGGAGGTGCAAGTGCTGGCGGTAGTAACCCGCTGATTGCGGCAGGGCTGATGAAAAACGCCCATCTGCGGCGTTGCCCTCGCCCCCGCGTCAACGACGTACCTTCCGGTACGCCTTATGCCGCGGGGACTCGGGCGCCTGGCATCTGGACATTTTTGATCAGCCTCGGGGGGGGGGGGGGAGCCTTCTCTGCGCCTCTCCGTTAAAGTGATGCTCTTGGATTTCCAAAGGGACTGTCCCCGTTCGGGGGACAGTCCCTCTCACTGCAAAGGATCGGAACAATGAGTAAATTCCCCAAGCCGACGCTTGCCGACTGGGAAGCGAAGGCGAAAAAAGAGAAGAAGACCGACGATCTTTCCGGTTTCAAGTGGGAGACCCCGGAAGGCATCACCGTCAAACCGCTCTATACCGCGGCTGACCTCGAAGGTGTCGAGACCGCTGACACCCTGCCCGGCGTGGCGCCCTTCGTACGCGGACCGATGGCGACCATGTATGCCGGACGTCCCTGGACGGTGCGCCAGTATGCCGGGTTCTCCACCGCCGAGGAGTCGAACGCCTTCTACAAGCGCAATCTCGCCGCCGGCCAGCAGGGCCTGTCGGTCGCCTTCGACCTGGCTACCCACCGCGGTTACGACTCGGACCACCCGCGGGTGGTCGGCGATGTCGGCAAGGCCGGGGTGGCGATCGACTCGGTCGAGGACATGAAGATCCTCTTCGACGAGATCCCCCTCGACAAGGTCTCGGTATCGATGACCATGAACGGCGCGGTGCTGCCGATCATGGCCAACTACATCGTTGCCGCCGAGGAGCAGGGGGTGAAGCAGGAGCAGCTCGCCGGGACCATCCAGAACGACATCCTCAAGGAGTTCATGGTCCGCAATACCTATATCTACCCGCCGGCGCCGTCGATGCGGATCATCTCCGACATCATCGAGTACACCAGCAAGTACATGCCGCGCTTCAATTCGATCTCCATCTCCGGCTACCATATCCAGGAAGCCGGGGCCAACAACGCCCTCGAGCTCGCCTTCACCCTCGGCGACGGCATCGAGTACGTCAAGGCGGCGATCGCCAAGGGGCTCGATGTTGACGCCTTCGCGCCGCGGCTCTCTTTCTTCTTCGCCATCGGCATGAACTTCTTCATGGAGGCCGCCAAGTTGCGTGCCGCGCGCTTCCTCTGGGCCGAGCTGATGAGCCAGTTCAATCCCAAAAATCCGAAGTCGAGCATGCTGCGCACCCACTGCCAGACCTCCGGCTGGTCGCTGACCGAGCAGGACCCCTACAACAACGTGGTGCGCACCACCCTCGAGGCGCTGGCGGCGGTCCTCGGCGGCACCCAGTCGCTGCACACCAACGCTCTCGACGAGGCGATCGCCCTGCCGACCGACCACTCGGCCCGCATCGCCCGCAATACCCAGCTGATCATCCAGGAGGAATCGGGGATCTGCAACGTGGTCGATCCGCTGGGCGGTTCCTACTATGTCGAGTCCCTGACCTCTTCGCTGGTCGACGAGGCGCGCATCATTCTCAAGGAAATCGATGATCTCGGCGGTATGACCAGGGCGATCGAGTCGGGAATGCCGAAGCTGCGCATCGAGGAGTCGGCGGCGAAGAAACAGGCCGCCATCGATTCCGGTCGTGACGTCATCGTCGGGGTCAACAAGTACCAGCTCGCCGAGGAAGACCAGATCGAGGTCCTCGATGTCGACAATGCCGCGGTGCGTGAGGCGCAGATCGCCCGCATCAACCGGATTCGCGCCGAGCGCGACAACGACGCCTGCCGGGCGGCGCTGGACGCCATCACCGCGGCATGCGAGAATGAGAAGGAAAACCTGCTCGGCCTCTGTGTCGAGGCGGCCCGGCAGCGGGCCACCGTCGGCGAGATCTCCGACGCCATGGAGAAGGTTTTCGGCCGCCACAAGGCGGAGATCAAACTGGTTTCAGGAGCGTACGGATCGGTGGTTGACAGCGATGATGATTTTACCGCGCTGAAAAAGCGTATCGACGCCTTCAGCGAGCAGGAAGGCCGGCGGCCGCGTATCCTGATCGCCAAGATGGGCCAGGACGGTCACGACCGCGGCGCCAAGGTGGTGGCCAGCGCTTACGCCGATGCCGGCTTCGATGTCGATGTCGGCCCGCTGTTCCAGACCCCGGAAGAGGCGGCGAAGATGGCGGTGGAGAATGACGTCCATGTCGTCGGCGTTTCTTCCCTGGCCGCCGGGCACAAGACCCTGGTGCCGCAGCTGGTCGCCGAGCTGAAGAAGCTCGGCGCCGACGACATCGCCGTGGTCTGCGGCGGCGTCATTCCCCGTCAGGACTATGATCAGCTTTACGCCGCCGGTGCCGCCAGGATCTTCGGTCCCGGCACCCCGATCACCGTCTCCGCCGGCCAGACCCTCGACGCCATCGAGGAGAAACGCGGATAGTCAGGAGACTCAACGCAGAGGCGCAGAGAGGCAGAGTCGGAGAGAAAGGCAGAATCAACGATTTGCTGTTTTTCTTCGCGACTCTCCTTCTCTGCGCCTCTGCGTTAAAAAGGATTGGCTCCTGGCGGCCGCCTTGTAAAGGTTTTTCCCGTGCCCAAGATCAAAGAACTCGCCGCCGGTGTCCGCACCGGCAACATCCGCTCCCTGGCCAAGGCGATCACCCTGGTCGAAAGCCGCAGCCCTGATCACTCCCTGGCCGCCACCACCCTGCTTGACGAACTGCTCCCCGATTCAGGCAACTCGATCCGGGTCGGCATCTCCGGTGTCCCCGGGGTCGGCAAGAGTACCTTCATCGAGGCCCTCGGCCTCTACCTGACCGGTCGTGGCCACAAGGTCGCGGTGCTGGCGGTCGATCCCTCCTCGCAGCTCTCCGGCGGCTCGATTCTCGGTGACAAGACCCGCATGGAGGAGCTTTCCCGCGATCCAAACGCCTTCATCCGCCCCTCCCCCTCGGGCGATACCCTCGGCGGGGTAGCCCGCAAGACCCGAGAGACCATGCTGATCTGCGAGGCGGCCGGCTATGACGTGGTCATCGTCGAGACGGTCGGGGTCGGCCAGTCGGAAATCACCGTCGCCTCGATGGTCGATCTCTTCCTGCTGCTGCAGATTCCCGGTGCCGGGGATGAACTGCAGGGGATCAAGAAGGGGGTGATGGAGATCGCCGACCTGATCCTGATCAACAAGGCCGAAGGGGACAATCGTTCCCGGGCCGCGCTGGCCAAGTCGCAGATCGAAACCGCTTTGCACATCCTGCAGCCGAAAAGTCCCAACTGGACCGTGCCGGTGATGCTCTGTTCGGCCCTGCGCAATGAAGGGATTGCCGAGGTTTGGCAGACCATCGAGGATTACCGCTCCCGCCTGCAGGAGAGCGGCGAGTTCGCCGACAAGCGCCGGCTGCAGGCCGGTGACTGGATGTGGTCCCTGCTGATGGACAGTCTCAGGGATCTCTTCCGCCGCGACCCCCGTGTCGAAGCCCTGCTGCCCCAGGTCCAGGACGCTGTCGCCGCCGGCACCACCACTCCCGGCGCCGCGGCCCGGAGATTGCTGGAGGCGTTCAAACGGCATTGACTTCTGGGGCCACCAAGGCACCAAGATCACCAAGAAAGGCAAAAGCCATGGATGGGAGAAAAAGTCAGGAAGACTTGATTGCCAAGGCAGTTGTTGATGCCGCATTCAAAGTTCATCGGCGCTTGGGGCCAGGATTGCTGGAGCGGGTTTACGAGGCATGTCTTGCCTATGAATTGGAATCTGCCGGATTCAGGGTGGAGAGGCAGGTGCCCGTACCCATCGTCTATGGCGAGCTGTCTTTTGATGAAGGTTTTCGGCTCGACTTGCTGATCGAGGATACGATTGTGATCGAGTTGAAGGCAGCTGAAAAATCACATCCGTTATGGCAGGCCCAGCTTATCAGTTATCTGAAGCTGACCAGGAAAAGAATAGGTTTTCTGATTAATTTTCATTCGCCACTTTTTAAACAGGGCATCCAGCGATTTGCGGTTTAGTGCCTGACGATTGAAGAGGGTTTTCTTGGTGTCCTTGGTGCCTTGGTGGCAGCCTTAAGACTTGAGGAGAGACGTATGACCAAAAAAATCAACCACATCGGTATCGCCGTCAAAAACATCGAGGCGTCCCTGCCGTTTTACCGGGATGTCCTCGGTATGACCTTCGAGGGGAGTGAAGAGGTGGCCGAGCAGAAGGTGCGAGTGGCGTTTCTGGCTGTCGGCGAGAGCCGGATCGAGTTGCTGGAGCCGACTGCGGACGATTCACCGGTGGCCGGCTTCATCGCGAAAAATGGTGAAGGGATTCACCATATCGCCTACGAGGTCGACGATCTTGTCGTCGCTCTGGACCGGCTTCGGGAACAGGGGGTGCGCCTGATCGACCGGCAGCCGCGGCAGGGGGCACATGGCACCCGCATCGCCTTTCTGCATCCCCGGGCCACCGGCGGGGTGCTGACCGAGCTCTGTCAGTCGACGTGAAACCGGTTTATTTTTCAATTGTTTCGATGTTCGATGAAAAAGCGTTCTATTATTAAATTCCTATCTAAATCAGTCATTTTTGCTTGACATGAACTTTCATGGAAAGTTAGCCTGACCAGGTTGTAGAACGGTGGGAGTTTTTTCGCCCCTTGACCTGCCGGAGGGGATTGTTAGACTGGGCGGCGGGAAAAAGGTTTTGCTCCCCGGATCGCCCCGGCACCTGGAGGTACTTATGAAGGCCGCGCGCATATTTCTGTTTTTAACTGTCCTGTTGTGCCTTGGAGCGGTCACGGCTTCCGCCCTCGAGTTCGGTGATCCCGCGCCGGATTTCGAGTTGCCGGGGCTTGACGGCAAGACCTTCAGGCTGTCGGACCACCGGGGGCAGATTGTCATTCTCAAGTTGGGGACGACCTGGTGCCCGACCTGCAAACAGCAGTCGTTTGAGCTGGCCGAGGCCGCTCCCTTTCTGAAAAAGAACAATATCAAGGTGGTCGAGGTCTTCCTTCAGGATACCAGGGAGATGATAACGGAATACCTGGCCAAGGAGCGTCACCCCGAGGAGTTGATTCCGCTGCTTGATGATGGGCAGGTGCGCCAGAAATACAATGTTTACCTGATTCCCAGGCTGCTGGTCGTCAACCGGGAGTTTCAAATTGTTCGCGACGGGAGTCTGCTGACCTCTCAGGCGTTGCAGAACCTGATCAGGCCGATGCTGAAGAAGGGGGACAAGGGGTAATTCCCGTCCATCCGTTCCGTTGCCGGTTGCTGTAGTGGCTTTGCCACAGTGTGGCGTAAAAACAACGGAGTTTTGCAGAGCAAACTTTTGTTTGGCCCTGATTAAGGGCCGTTAAATGGTTGAAATTCAAGGAGATATCGGGCAGTCCCGGCCCCCTCATCGCTGTCCACGGCGGTGGCACCCTTTTTGTAGATAGAAGCTGGACCGAATAGTTTTCAATCGTGGCCCCGGCCAGTGCGTCAGAGGCGGGCCGACCTGCTTCACGTCGGCCGCCGATGAGTCCGCGCTCGATGTGTGCGAAAGGAGGTGAACCGATGAAAATGTGTGCTGGATTTTCGCTGGCCGGAATGCTCACCGTTTTTCGGGTTACCTGCACGAAAGAAGCCCGATGGTGAGAAACCTGCGTCAGATGTCCCGCTGACGGAAGGTCAGGCTTCCGGCGGGTGGAGACGTTTAATCAGCAACAATGTGATTGTCCCGGCCATGGGGGCCGGTCAACGCCTCTTCGCTTGCGGGAGGCGAAAACGCAACACCTTTTTATTCAGGAGGCAACAAAAGATGAAAAAAGTCCTTTCCCTGCTGGTCGTGCTGCTGATGCTGGCAGCCGGTTCGGCGATGGCCGCCACTTTCGAGTTCCACGGCGACCTCAACAACCGTTTCAATCTCTACACCAACCATGCCGACCTCTACTCCGGTTTCGGCAACATGCAGCGTCTGAACGGCAAGCGGGCCGACGGCGTGGCTCCGATCGGCAAAGACAAGGCCGAGGACACCTGGGGTGAGATCAAGTATCGCCTGTGGACCGAAGCCGCCACCAACGACGGCAAGATCAAGGGCGTGTACGCCATTGAGATCGGTGCCGTCCGCTACGGCAACAAAACCAAGGGTGGCGCCTTCTCCGGTGACGGCATCAACGTCGAGACCCGCTGGGCCTACACCGACTTCCAGCTGCCGGGCGTCTCGCAGAAAGCCCGCGTGCGCATGGGTCTGCAGCCCTTCAAGATCAACGGCTTCCTCTGGCAGGAGACCGCCATGGGCGTGGCTCTGAACATGGACAATCTGCACCTCTCCTGGATGCGCGGCAAGGAAGCTATCACTTCCTCCGGCGACAGCTGGGGCGACAACGACCTCGACGCCCTGACCGCCCGCTACGACCTGAAGCAGGACAACGTCAAGGCCGGCTTCTTCGCCAGCTACATGTTCGAAGGTGCCCCGACCGGTACCGCTGCGCTTGATCCCGCCATCTACGAGATCAAGTCCTTCGGCACCGCCGAGCTCAATGTTCTGGCGATCGGTACCGACGGCTCCTTCAGCACCCCGACCGGTGCCGGCGACTTCTTCGTCAAGTGGGACGCCATCTATGAGAACGGCAGCATCGACAACTACCAGACCACCAACGGTGCCCAGGACGTCGACCTGTCCGCCTACCTGGTGCATGCCGACGTCGGCCTGAACCTCGGCAAGACCCGCCTGACCTACACTGGCTGGTACGCTTCCGGTGACGACAACTCCGCTGACCAGGACCTCGACGCCTTCCTGTCGGTTGACGTCGACCGTTTCGACAGCGTCGTGCTGTTCGAGGGCGGCTACACCGATGACAACGCCCCGACCGAAATGCCCTACCTGCTCGACAAGGGCTTCATCATGAACAAGGTCGCCGTTGACCACAAGGCCACCGACAAGCTGACCGTCGGCGGCGCCGTGCTCTACATGCTGACCGCTGAAGACATCACCTACTCCGTGGGTAGTGTCAACTATGCCAGCGACACCATCGGCGTGGAAGTTGACGCCTATGTCAAGTACAAGCTCTACCCGAACTGCGAAGTGGCTCTGAACGCCGGCTACCTGGCCGCCGACGATGCCATGGACTACTGGGAAGTTGAGCAGAACGGCAAGGCCGACGAGGACATTTTCCGCACCACCGCCCGCGTCCGCTACAAGTTCTGATTTGCTCAAGCAGTCTTTTTTATGCTAATTCTCAAGGCCGGGCCGAGTGCCCGGCCTTTTTTTCACCGATCCATGACCCAAGTGAAGGAGTCCGCGGGAGGCGCGGGATCCCTTGTCAACGCTGTCCTTGATTTGGGTGAAGGACCGGTAGGAAAACAAGAGAAGGGAAACGTCGAGATATGCGAAGATTGATGTTGGCAATCGTTTGTTCGATCGGTCTGCTTTCTGCCGCCGGCAACGCCGCGGCGGTGGACCTGGTGGCGGCCGTCGGCCATGACCTCGCCCCCGCTTCAGGGTACGTGATCATGCCGGTTGACGGCCAGTATCTCATCGACCTGGACGCGAGCCGCGGCACCAGGGTCGGAGACCTGATCAGTGTGATCAAGCCCGGGGAACGCGTGGTTCATCCGGTGACCGGCAAGATCCTCGGCAGCCTTGACGAGGTGACCGCGGTTCTCAAGGTGACCCGGGTCAAGAATGGTTATTCCTATGCCGAAGTGGTTGATGAGCGGGAAAAGATCAGCAACGGGGCCGTCTGCAGACGTTTTTCGGCGCTGAGTGCCGCCCTGGTCGGCGGTGACCGGGAGTTTTACGATGCGCTCCGCAAGGCCCTGCCGGATCTGGAATGGCAGGGGCAGTTTGTTGCCGGGGAGCAGCCCGAGGTCGACCTGGTCTTTGCCCTGACCGGGGATACCCTCAACCTGATGGACGCCAGGGGCGGCAGGGTGCGCGGTTATGATCTCAAGCTTTTCGACGCCGTGCCGACCAAAAAAGCCAAGACAGGTGCGCCGCCGCCGGTGGTTCCGACGCCGGCTCCGCGGGTGACATCGGTTCCTGTTCCCGCCCCGGTACCGGTGCCGGTGGTGAAAGGCTCGCTGCAGACCGCTCCCGCCGGGCGCGGCGTGGTTGATTACGGCCGTTTCGGCAACCTCGGAGAACTCGCGGAACGGGTGCGGATGGCCGCTTTTCATCGTGCCGGAAAGGACCTGCTGATGGCCACGGTGGATGGAAAGAGTCTGCGGGTTTACCGCGTGACGGATGGTCCGCGGCTGGTTGGCGAAACGCGGGTCGGCAAAGGCGTTGTCCAGCCGCTGACCGTCGCCTGGTGGCAGCCGCAGGCCAACGGGCGCCTCTTCCTGGTGGTCAGCGGGGCCGAGGAAGATGATCGCAATTACGGTAATGAAGTCTATACCCGGATGGCCGGGGCGGTGATCGAGTGGCGGGACGGCAAGCTGGTGCCCGTCGTCAATCGGCTGCGCTGGTTTCTCGGCAGTTACGACCGGGACGGGGACGGTCGGCCGGAGATCCTGCTCGGCCAGCGGTTCGATCTGGATACCACCTACGGCAAGGTTGCGGCTCTGTCCCTGGACGGTTCCAGCCTGAAAGAAACGCCGGTCCCCTTCGAACTGCCGCAGGAATTCACGGTTCCCGGCAGCCTGATGGCTGATCTGACCGGGGACGGGAAACCCGAGGTGGTCGTTGTCCGGCACGGCTACCTGAGTATCTTTGCGGGAAAAAAGAAGCTTTACCAGTCCTCCGAACAGATGGGCGGCAGTCTTGATTCGCTGACCTACGACACCAATCCCGGTTCCGTCGATCTGCTGCATCGCACCGTTAATTTCGAAGTGCCGCCGGCCGTGGCCGACATTGATGGAGACGGGGTGCTGGAACTGGTGGCGTTGGCCGCGGAAGGGAATTCCATCAAGATTCAGGGACTGTTTCCCTCGATCGAGAAGAGCTGGGTCGCTGTTGTCAAGTTCCGCAACGGCCTGTTCGAAAAGGGGCGACTGCCCGGCGACCGGGAAAATCCCCTGCAGGGTGTCTGGGCGGAACGCGGCCGGGTGCTGGTGGTGGAAAGCCGCACTTCCTCGCAGCTCAAGCAGGCGGGTTCCAGTTACCTGCTGCAGTTTGTGTTCGACCAGAAACAATGAAGCCGCCGCGCCGGTCATCCGCCTGGAGCCTTGGTTTCTGCTCCCGCGGATGACCGGCCCGGTCGCCGTTCTTCCTTTCCCTTCCCCTTTCCCTTCCCCTTTCCTCTTCTGTGCCGACGAACAACACGTCACGTTTTCGATCTCTCGAGACTGCTCCCCGACCGCCCGACGGGTGATCACCGGCCTGCCGAATTTTTACGGTAAGGATGGCGGTGTATCGCCCGTGCGCAGGTTTATGAATAAACTACTGCAAGTCACCGGTAAAACCACCGTAAAAAAACTTACTTGTCAAATCAAGAACTATTGTCGTAAAGTTGATTAAAACAACGGGGAAGGAGTCGTGAAATGGTTAAAAAACTGATCATCGTCCTGCTGCTGATTGCGGGAGGCGCTGTCCAGGCCCAGGCGGCGCTGGAGGATTACTTTGTTTCAACCGGGTGGCTTGCCGACAATCTTGAAAAGGTACGCGTGGTCGATGTGCGCAAGGCTGCCGGGTACCTGTTCGGTCATATTCCCGGCGCGGTGAATGTCGAACGGAGTGAATTTCTTTCCACCCGCAACGGCACCAAGAGCCTGGTGCCGACGGCGGATGAATTTGTCGCCCTGATGAGCCGGCTCGGGATCACGGCGGATACCCCCGTGGTTGCCTATACCTCCGACAGCGGCTCCTATTCGGCCCGGTTTGTCTGGACCCTGCGCTTCCACGGGCATGAAAAGGCCTATGTTCTTGATGGCGGCTACGACAAGTGGAAAAAAGAGGGACGTAAAACTGAAATGATGTCGGCCGATCAGCCGGCCGCGACAGAATATGTCCTGAAGCATGCCCCCGACATCCGTGCCGAGGAAGATTATGTTCTGACCCGTCTCGATCATCCCGACACCCTGGTCTGGGATACGCGGCGGACCAGTGAGTATCAGGGAACCGAGGTGCGGGCCGCTCGCGGCGGTCATATCCCGGGCGCGATTCACCTGAACTGGACGGAACTGCAGACCGAAGTCAACGGGGTTCGGGTGCTGAAGTCGAAAAAAGAATTGTTGAGCCTGTTGGCTGACAGGGGGATTACCCCGGACAAGGAAATCCTGGCCCACTGCCAGACCGGTATCCGTTCTTCATACGCCACCCTGGTGCTGTTGGGTCTGGGATATCCGCGGGTGAAGAACTACGACGGTTCCTGGATCGAATGGGCGCATAATCCGGATCTGCCGGTGGTTGATCCGGCCCGTGTTGCCGGCAAGATTGAGCTGCCCGAGAGATGATGGCCAAGGCTGCAGAGAAGAAGGCCGGCGCCGGATTCCGGTGGATGGTGATAACAATTTCTGCGCTCTGCCTGCTTGTGGCGGGTCAGGTCAACGCGGCCGGGCCGGAGTTTCCGGAACTGGTGCATGTCAACTGGCAGCAGCGTTCGATCACTTTTGCCGCAGTGGTTACCGCTTCCTTATGGGAGCGGCAGCCCCGGGCCGATCCGGCGGCGCGGAATTTCGATCCCGATCACTGGCATCTGATCATCAGCGCCACCCAGGCCAATCAGGCGGTCGGCCGGGTGGCAATCTTTTCCGCCTGGGCGACCGATGAGGAAATTGCTGCCGCGTTGTCAACCCTCGGCGCCCGTGGTGAGAAATTTGACAAGCGCAGTTTTACGCGCCGGATGGATGCGGATTCGTCCTATCCGGACCTGCGGCCCCAGGGTTCCAAGCTGCGGTTGACGGTCAGCTGGGATGGCTTTTTCGGTCGTAAAACCGTGTCTGCCGATGAATTTCTGAGCAACACGAGCGGGAAAAAACTCGACCTGGTCTATATCGGCAAACAGCATCCATCCAACTGTGTCATTTGTCTGTACGGGTGTGTCGGAGCAGTCTGTCCGAACCGGGCCCTGACAGTTCGGGACTATATGCAGGGAAAAAGCCGCTGGTCGCTGATACCGGGAGTGCTGCCTGAAGATGGAACTCGCGTGTGGATAACGATTGCCATGGCAGGCGAATGAAAACGCCCATCTGCGGTGGCAGACTCAGCAGGAAACGCAGTTTTCAGTTGTCGGAGGGCAGGCCGCCTGTCGGCAACCGGCCGAGTCTGACCAGGGAAAATCCCCCCGATTCAGTCCGGCAAGAACAAGAATTGCGGTGAGCAGGCCGGCGAGCAGCAGATGCCTGCCCGGCCTGGCTGCAGCCGTCGGATCCCGTTCTTCGAACCCCTCTTGACCGAACTCCAGAAGTGAACGACACCTCGGGCAGAAGTCCCGTGACTGCTGCCGTATTCCTCCACACCCGGGACAGGAATTCATAGAATCATTCACTGCTCCGTTTCCCCGGTTTCGGCCATGACGGCGGTTGAAGATGGCGCCGGACCCTGTGGTGCCCGACGGTCATATCCGAGATAATAGGTATCGGCAGCATATCCCCGCAGTGGAACCCGGTCGGGTTCCGCCCAACCGTCAGCGCGTCGGAAGGCGTTGATCTTTCCCGACCGCAGCAGCGAATCAATCTGGTTCGCCTTGACCATGTCAAAACGACCGTCCCGATATCTGATGCGAATCATCATGGTGACTCTCCCCGGTTGAAATTCAGGCGCCCGGCAGTGGACACGTAAGTTGTAAGGTGTAAAGGAGCAATTTGAATGCCAGATCAATAAGTGCTTATTTCGGGGGGGTAAGCCGTGGACAGCAAGTCTGTTGGAGAATAATCCCCAGCAGAGCGTGGAATATTCCACAGGTTGTTGCGATCGTGATTCTGTTGCTGAGGTCGGCCGCGGAGACAGACGGAGGGAAACGACCGTGGGATAGATCTGTGCGGGCAGCGGGGAAACGAGGTTGACAGCGGGGTGGGGCGTCCGGGATACAGGGGAAGAAAAAAAGAGCCTTTTTCTGTCATGCTCAGGACTGGAGGCGAATTGTATGGAGGTACCCGAAGTTTATACAGGTTCCGTGCCAAATTCGCAGATGGTGTTGATGCCGGTAAGCTCCGATGACTATTCCTGTCGGTCCAGGGTAAGGCGCCAATGTCGTTCCGCCATGCAGCGCTCGACATCGGTATTGCCCCATCCGCCGAATTCGCGGGCGAAAACAACCTCGTCGGGCGGGCCGTTGGTGCTGACTTCATCGGCATAGTCTTCACAGTCGTAGAGGTCGCTTCTCAGGTCACGACCGGGTTCCCCGCCCGGAACCTGACGCCACACCCAGCGGCCGCTGTCCACGCAGCCGCCCAGCAGCATCAGGCAGAGCAGAAGAACAGCCAGGGCGACTCGCCGGGATGCCTCAGTCGGTAATGAACTCCAGGCGCCAGCCGCGCTCCTGCATGCACCATTCAAAGTTGAAATTTCCCCATTCACCGTAAGGTCGTCCATTGGCGGGTCTCCAGACGACATCGTCGTCATTTTCGTCAGCAAAAATTTCACACTCCCAGATATCGGTGTCGACGTTCCGCACTTCACTTGCGTCCGGGGCGCGTTGCCATTCCCAAGAACCGCGAGGTCCGGCGCATGCTGCCAATATGATGCTGATAAAAAGGGTCATGGAAATGCGCATAATATTGCCGTCTCAACGTGTCTATCTCATTTTACATGAAGCTGGTGAGGGAGGCTTTGTCATGGTTTCTGTTCCTGGTAGAGCATGAAGGCGCGTCCGCTGCCGTCATTTTTTTCGTTGAGAAGCAGAAGCATTACTTCGTTCTTGTCAGGGACAGGAGCAAAGTCAAGGATGAAGGCCTCGACAGCGGGATAGGGGTGATCAAGGAGCGTTTCTTCGCCCTTCATGCGGATGCGTGCCAGTTGGTCTGTTCCTTCTGCTGTGCCACGCAAAAAGGAGTCTGGTTTACGACCGTGCTGAATGGTGAGAATAGCCGACCCCAGACGTAGTGTTCGTGGCGGGAGTTCGACATAGGTTTCCATGATACGGTCTTCTTTGGCAAAGCCGGAACGAAATACAGGATCTTCCAGTTTGACTGCGACCTGTGTCAAGGGAGATGTGCCGAAGTCCTCGAGGAGCCTGCCGTGGACTTTCTTGTCGGCAAGGGAGACTGTGCCCGATTTTCCGGGTTCCAGCCAGACAAAGGCATACTGGTTGGTGAAGGGGGTCAGATCAAAGAGATTTCTGCCGGCCCAGGGTGCCGGCTTCCCTGTCTTAACTCTTCCCTTGTTGAACTCCAGGCTGACGACGGGGCCGGAGAAGGCGTTGAACGACCCGCGCTGCTGGGCGGCTCCCGAAGAGGAAAAGAGGCGTACGTAGCCGGGCTGCAGGGCAAGAAGTTGAAGCTTGTCCCGTTGAACTTCAAGAAATTGTGTCCATATTCTGCTGTCAGTCCCCTCGTAAATGCCGTGGATGTCTTCGGCCCAGGTGGCCGCCAGTTCGAAGTGGCCGTCACCATTCAGGTCCCCGCTGCTTAGAGTAAGGGGGCGGAAGTTATCTTGCGGAGGTGGTTGTCTGGCTATTGTGCGAAGGTGGGTTCCCTGAAGCTGGATCAGCATAATTCCCTGAGTTGAGAGCAGGGCGAAAATATTTTTCTCGGGATCGGCCTGGACCAGGGCGACAGGTTTTGTTTCAAGCGCAATGGGTGCGTGCTTGGATGCGTGCCTGGATGCGTTCGTGGGGCGGTTGTGTGCGGTAGAGGATAATGTCCTGGTGGTGGCCGGCACTTCGGAGGCTGCGGAAGAGGTAGCGTTTTCCGATTTGCTGCGGATGTGGTCCAGGGCAATGATTGCCTGATCGGAATTTCTTTTGAGAACGATCATGGTTTCGCCGGCTGTGGAACGAAGTTCTGCGTTCAGTCCCTTGGTCATGCCGACGCCGGATGTGGTTCTGACGGCAAAGCCGTGCTTGAGAAAAACTTCGATAAGGGGCAGCAGATCAGACGCCAACGGGTCATTTTTATCTCCCGTGATCTGAACTTCCTTTTCACCCTGCCATGCCTGAAGGGCCGGCTCAATATTGGGGAAGGTCTGGGCCCATGACGGGACAGCAAAACCGACTAGGAGCAGAAGGTAGATGACGAAAAGGGCACGCATTTTTTTCATCATATTTCTCCGGAACAATGATTATGGTAAAGAGGCGATTCATGTCATGAATCATGACTTATCATAGACCTTTTGTCATCTTTCCTCGATAGAAAATGCAGTGTAAACAACAAAGGGTACCCGAAGGTACCCTTTGTTGCGGAGTGGTCGGTCGATTAGTATTTCCAGGCCATGTTAAGCATATTGACATAGGCGGTGTCGTCGGCATTGACCTGGTCCTCAAGGCCGTCGCCGGGAATGAAGGTCGAAAAGATGTAGTCGATGGCGAAATGTTTGTTGAAGGTGTATTTCGCCTGCAGGTCGAAGGTGGTGCCGGCGTAGTCATCAACCTTCTGTCCCGGATTCTTCAGGTTGGTCAGGTTGCCGGTATCGTCATACCAGATCAGGAATGCCTGGGTTTTGTATGAGAGGTTGGGGATATAGTCACCCAAATCCCCTTTGGTGCCGAAGGCGATCAGGCTCTGGCCGGGGTTGTTGCCGGAACCACCGTTGCCGATGCCCCCATAGACGTTGCCGCCGACCGCCCGCTCAGGAGCGTAGGCATACAGCGATGCACCATAGGGACTGGCGCCCGAGGCGAGGTGTTCGCCGAGAATGTTGCCGTCCATCCCC
Organism: Geothermobacter hydrogeniphilus; assembly: GCF_002093115.1. NCBI lineage: Bacteria > Pseudomonadati > Thermodesulfobacteriota > Desulfuromonadia > Desulfuromonadales > Geothermobacteraceae > Geothermobacter > Geothermobacter hydrogeniphilus. The sequence goes on from NZ_NAAD01000004.1 coordinate 59,736, forward strand.
ATCAGCGGGGTGAATCGGCCGATATCGGTGATGCCCACAAAGCCTTCGACGTCGTTGTCATCCTTGTTTCCATCGCCTTGAGTGAAGCGATAGGCGACATAAGGCTTGAAGGCTTTGTTGACGGGCAGTTCCACGCCGGCAAACAGCGCCCAGGAACTGATGTCCTTGTTGGCATTGGCGGTACCGAATTCACCGTCAGCGACAATGACTTCAAAGGAAGTTTTCACGGGGCCGAGGGAGCCGAGCGACTCAAGGCCGTAGTAGAGAACCTTGGAGTCCCTCTTCTGGTTGTCGCTGTAGGCGACCAGGGGGCTGAGGGTGAGGTTGCCGGTGCTGCCAAAGTCCAGTTTCTGATCGACTTTGAGGCTGTAGGCGCGCCAGTCGTCAGTGGTCGGGGTGTCTGCGAAACCGATTTTGTCGAGGTTTTCAATGGCCAGATAGAGAATTTGGTACTTGGTGCTTTCGCCCAGAGACCCTTTGAGGCCAATGAATGGGTGGTCATCGCCGTACAGCAGGCCGCCGGTCTTCAGGTCGAGGTAGCGAATATCCCAACCAGCGGAAAGGTCAAGAGCCTTGCTGAAGGTGTAGCCCATTTCGGCGCGCTCGATGCCGAACTCGCCGCCTGCATTCGGTATGCCGTTGGCATTTTCGGCACCTGTGTAGAAGGAGCGGTCACCGTTGTTCTTGTCGAAAATGATATCTGCTTCAGTGATCATCTTGACCCGCCAGTTGTCGCCGCCTGCTTTCCAGCCGAGGCGCAGTTCGCCGCGAATGTGTTCGCCGGAAGCCCAGCCGCCCTCATTCAGCGCCGGCGCATCAGGTTTGCTGTCGTCAAAGTCAAAGTTACTGTAATAAGTCGGGATGACCCTGGCGGTTCCGAAGAACTGAATTTCGGCCAGGGCCGGTGATGCTGCCAGCAGGAGTGTCACGAGGAATGATGCCAGAATGCCCAGTCTTTTCATGTCTCTGCCTCCTTGAATGTAAATTCCGTCAGGATGACGGTTGTCGGGCGCGAAGACCTTCTCCGGGCCCGGTGAAAATAACATCGGGTTCAGAATTTTCTTCATTGTGTCGAGCCGAGATTGAGGAATTGAATAAAGAATCTAGCAAACAAAACGAAGACGGTCAAATGATGATAGCGTCAAAAAGATAACATTGTTATTTTTTTTGGCGCTATCAAAAAGGACACACAGAAACATGTAACTTGCCGTAAAGCGGACAATTCAAATAGGAAGATATATTGAGATATTGCTAATATTTATTGTTGAAACGAAATCGGTCCTCTTTTGTTCGGATGCGGCAGAACGATATTTTATTGCCGAAGATGGTTGAAAGAAAGAAGATATATCTGTTATGTGAGGGCTGGTGGATGAGGTGTCTTGATATTTGGTCCCCTGTGTCAGGCTGCGCCGTTTGCTCGGAGGCGGAAAGAGAGGTGGGGGCCCGTCCCGGCAAAACCCGGCCCGGAAAAAGGATTGACGGACCCGAAAAAATAAAACGATTTTTGATATTGCCAAAATTTTAGGTTTTTGTTAGATTCGACGGCAGTTTGGACCTTTTCCCATTTACAAAGGAGGTAACAGGATGAAGAAGCTTGTGGTTTTGCTCGTGGCTGGTGTTCTCGCCCTTTCTCTGGCGGCCTGCGCGCAGAAAGCCAGCAGTGAAAAGGTTCGGGTCAAGTGCCCGGCTTGCGGTTACGAGTTCGAACTCCCGCCACACGGTCGTTAAGGAAGATTCATTTTTATTTGTTTGGAGGGATACAGTTAGACCTGCACTGCTGTATCTGAAATAAGCAACGTATCAAATCTATTGAGGAGGCAACATTGAACAAGACTGTGAAAATTCTGCTGGCCCTGGCCATGGTCGCCCTGATGGCGGCACCGGCCCTGGCCCTGGAGTCCAAGCTGAGCGGTTTTCTGAACGTGCGCGGCATCGGTGACAATTTCAAGGCAACCAACAACTACGTCGGCACCCTGGACGATTCCGCCAAGATCGGCAGCCAGAACCTGGTTGACCAGCGGCTGCGCATGAAGCTGGACACCAAGATCAACGACTACCTCTCCTTCACCTACTACCTCGAAGTCGACTTCCAGTGGGGCGATGAGCAGTACTCCAATGCCGGCCGCAACGACGGCGGCGGCATCGGCGCTGACACCACCAACCTCGAGACCAAGAACGCCTACCTCGACGTCAAGGTGCCCGATTCAACCTCCAGCTTCCGCGTCGGTCTGCAGGGTTTTGCTGACCACAACGACTACTCCTTCTTCGCCGCCGACATGGCCGGCGTCAAGTACAAGGCCAAGCTCGGCGGCGCCGATCTCACCGCCGGCTGGTTCAAGCTGATCGACGGCGACACCTACGGTACTGCACCGTCGCCGCTGGACGATGTCACCCTGTGGGCGCTGCAGGCTGAATTCAAGCCCAATGCCAACTTCAAGTTCGGTGGTGACTACTACTACTACCAGAATGAGGGCAGCCAGGGCTACGCCACCTTCCTCGGTACCGCCGACATCGCGGCCGTTCTCGCCTTCAACGGCGGCGGTGGTAACTGGACCGCCAACCGCCAGGACATGAATCTGCATTACTTCAACGGCCATGCCGAGTATCGTCTTGAGAATGTCGTCCTCAGTGGCTGGCTCGAGTTCAGCACCGGTACCGCCGACAGCATCAACAACAACACCGCCACCACCCTGACCGAAGACCTGGATGTTCAGGGCTTCGCCGGTCGCCTCAAGGCCGCCACCAATTTCGGTGGTCTCAAGCTGGCCCTGGCCGGAACCTACTTCTCCGGTGACGACAACCTGGCCGACGGCGACGCCGACTTCATCGTCAACCCGCTGGCGACCGAATCTTTCGCCTTCGCCACCGACGGCTTCATGATCTTCACCCCGGACATCGCCTGGAACAGTGTCGGTCAGTACGGCTTCGCCATGGTTGATGCCGCCTGGGCCGGTTATGGTCTCGGCAGTGTCATCCTGACCGGTGCCTACACTCCGGAGCAGATGAAGAATGCCTACATCAAGGCCGGTGTCGGCTACTTCTCGTCCCTCGAAGACAAGCTGGCCGCCAACGATCCCCGTACCGACCGTGCCGGTACCGAGCTCGGCACCGAAGTCTATCTGCGCGTCGGTTACCGGTTCGCCAAGAAGCTTGACCTGTCGATCAACGGCTCCTACGCCAGCCTCGGCGACTTCTATGACAACAATGGCGGCGGCACCGCGGCCAATACGGCCACCACTGACATTGATGATCCCTATGAAGTCTACCTGAAGGCGACCCTGTTCTTCTAGGATACCTGAAAGAACGGGCCTTTTTGCAGGAGAGAGTTCGTTCGACAGGAGATCAGGATGGGGGCCGGCTTTTGCCGGCCCCCTTTTTATTGACCGTGATTTGGTTTAGAATGATCGACGTCTGTCGCGAGGCAGTTCAGTCCTGCAACCGTCCCGGCCGGAAGCGGCCGCCGACCCAATCCCCCCGGAGTTGCTGATGAAGTCTCTTGCCGTTCTCTTCTGCAGCATTATGCTGCTTGCCGCCAGCCTGGTCTGCCCGGATATCGTTCGGGCCGAGTCGGGCGCGAATCTGACCGATTTTTTTGCCCCCCTGACCGCCAAGGTGATCATGCCGGTTGAGAAGGGAGTTCTGATCGACAAGGGGGCTGCCGACGGACTGGCTCCGGGTGATATCCTGGCCCTGGTCAAGACCGAAAAAGAGATCCGCAATCCCCGGACCGGGGAGGTGGTTGACACGTTGACCGATTATGCCGGTTTCCTGGTGGCGGATCGGGTCAAGGCGAATCTCAGCTACTGCCGGGTGGTCGGCAGGACCGGATCGGTCAAAGAGGGGAGCAGCGCCCGCCGTTTCGAGAATGTTCCGATCTTTTTCGAGGATGCCTCCGGTGACGGGTTTCCGGTCTTTCAGGCGTTGCGGAAAAAACTGCCGCACCTGCTCTGGCAGGATTATCGCGTAGGGTCGTCTCCCCTGACCGCGGATGGCCCCGCGCTGCAGATCCGTTATGAAGACGGCAGTCTGACGGTTGTCAACCGGAACAAGCAGATCCTTTTTGTTCAGCGACAGGTTCTGCCCGCGCCGGCGGCGCCGGTGGTTGCCGGCCGCCCGGTCAGCGCTCCGGTTGTCGCGCCGTCTGTGGCGGCCCCGTCTGTCGCTGTCGCTGAAGGTCGGCAACCGTCCTGGCAGGCGGAGCGGATCGCTCTTGACGAACAGGGTGCGATCGCTGCCGTGCGCGCCGGCGACCTGGACGGCGACGGCCGGTCGGACGTTCTGGTCGGGTTCGACCATGCTCTGCTGGTTGGTCACCTGGAAAACGGAAAATTCCGCGAGGTCTCCCGGACGGTCTTTTCCGCCGATCCGCAACTGATCAACCTGTCTCTGTTTGACCTCGACGGCGATGGCCGGCTGGAAGTCATTGCCTCTCTGCTGGAGGAGGATCGTGCCGATGCCCGTGTCTATCGGTTCGCCGATGGTCGTCTGACCCGGATCGCCGGGGCCCCCATGCTGCTTTCCATCTACCAGCCGGCTCAGGGCAAGGCCGTCGTCATCGGGCTCGATTCGACTGAGTTGATGAACCGCAAGCCGCAGTTTTATACCGTCACCCTGGCGAACGGACAGCTGCTGAGAACCCCCTGCAGCCTGACCGGCCCGGACCAGCCCTATGGTGTTGTCGGGTTTACGGACGGGGACGGTGCGTCCTGGTTGGCCCTTTTGTCGCCGAGTGGGCGGATCCAGGTTCGCAATGGCGATGGCGAAGTTCGCTGGGAGAGTTCCGATCGTTTCGGTGGTTCGACCCGGGGAATTCAGGTTGCGCAACCCGGGCGGCAGAATCCCGATGATTTCAAGATGTATTTCTTCCGCTCCCGCCTGCTGCGGACAGTGCGGGGGACACTGCTGGTTTCCCGGCACGATGATCCCGGGGTGTTCGGCAACAACCCCAGTTATCGAAAAGGGACGATGGTGGAGCTGGCCTGGAACGGCGCCTCTCTGGACGAGATTGATCGGAGCAGGCCCCTCGGCGGCATGGTTGTCGATTTTGACCCGCTTGATCAGTCGGGAGATGGATCCCGGTTACTGGTTGCGGTTCTCTACCGCGAGCCCGGATTTTTCCAGAAGGCGGTTTCCGGATTGGTTGTCCTTTCCCGTCACTGACTCAGTTAGTCCTGCGGTTTCCGGGCGAGAGACAGTCGGCCACCAGGGCCGGTTCATCAAAACTGCATTTAACCGCCTGCAGGGCTTCCTCGTCCCGGTCCTTCTCAATCTGATTTTCGGTCCGGCCCAGCAGGGAGAGAGCATCCGAATCTCCCTGCCGGGCGGCCAGGCGCAGCCAAGCGAATGCCGCCGCCGGACTGTAAGGGCGGCCGTTGCCATCGAGGTAGGCCTTGGCAAGATAGTACTGCGCCGCGGCGAGGCCGTTGCGGGCTGCCAGGGTGAAGTACCGGGCCGCTCGGGCCGGCTGCCGGGGTAGACCGTACGCCGGCTGACTGAAAATCAGTCCGAGCGCATAAGCGGCCCGCGGGTCGTTATGCGCCGCCCCTTTCTTCAGCCAGGTGATGGCCGTGTTGCGGTCGATCGCTCCCCCTTCGCCCCGAAAAAGCATCAGTCCATATTCCGTCTCGGCCGCGGGCAGGCCGTTCAATGCCGCCCGTTTCAGCCAGTAGCGAGCCTTGCCGGGATGGTTGTGTCTGAATCCACTGTCCTTCAGGTATTGGAGGCCCATCAGGTATTGGGCCATCGGGTCGCCACGCATCGCAGAACGCATCAGGCGTTGACGTTCGATTGCGGGTTGATCCTTTGAGGAGTTCCTGAGGCTGTCCGGGGTCGCTCCGGTCCGCCGCTCCCCGTTGCTGTCGGAGATCGACAGATCCCCCGGTGCGAATTTTCTCTGGTCGGCATCTCGTGAAGGAATGCTGACCCTCGCCAGGGTCTGGTTGTTTTCCTCCGACAGCAATGCTGTCGCTGAAGATGTTGTAACGGTTCCCGCGGTCATCAACAGCAGCAGGCAAATCGCTGCGCCGGTGTTGGTTGAAATGAGCATAACTTTGTCCCTCCCATCAGAACGCGTTCATGGTCGCTCTGCCGGTCCTGCAAAGCCTTGTTCCGAAATAGAGGGATCTGCCAGAAACAGGCCAAGAGGGAAAAGCCGCTGATACGGCTCTTTGCGGATGTCCGAAGGGGCTTGTTGGAGATTATTATTCATCAGGGTTGGAGAATAATCTCCAGTTTGCGGGGGTGAAATATGCCGGGATCGTGGCACGGGAGCGGATATCGTTCATTCTTCAGGGGGCAGACGAAATGGGGACGGGTTCAGAGCCTCCGGGAGAAAAAGCAGGTTTCAGAGGTAGCGGGCGATGCTTCGGGCGATTTCGGCCAGGGCGTCCAGTTCCTCCGGGCTGAAGTTGGGGCCGGCTTTAGCGGGGTCGCTGCCTTTACGGCAGACCTGGATGACGCCCTTGACATCGCCCTTGATACTCAAGGGGGCGCTGATGATTTTCTGAATGGGCTCGGGTTTGCCGATCTGATTGTTGCTGAGACGGATCGACTCAAAGATAGAGGCGTGCTGGGCCGAAGCGAAGCGGTTGTTGAGGTAGGGACGGTTGTCGCGGGCGGTCCGGGCGGCCAGAGAGTCACTGGAAGAGAGGGGGACGAAGCCGCTGCTGCGCAGTTTGAGCGGCCAGAGAAAGCAGAGGACGCTGGTTGCTCCGTCAAGGGTGAAAAGGGCAACTTCATCCGGTCTGACGTTGAAGGCCTTGTGAACAGCCTGCACGACGAGTTCGATCCGGCCTTCACCGGCGGCGCGGGTGGCGAGACGATCTTCGAGGCGGCTGCAGAAGTCACTGATTTTCATGGTGCGCAGTTTAGCGTATCACGAGACGGGTGACAAGTGAAGGTGGTGGGCAGAGGGGGGGGCATTGGAGGGGGACAGTCCCCCTCTTCTAAGGGGACTGTCCCCTTTGGCTCTCAACCGTTCAGCGATGCATGCCGCGACGCGGTGCCCGTCTGGGGCTGTCGAAATAGCGACGACGCAATTCCTGGCGACGCTGGTGTCGTTGTTCGGCCGGAAGTTTGCGCATCTCGCGGATGTCCCGGCGCAACTGTTTGCGCTGGTCGGGAGGCAGCTCCTGCATGCGCCGGTAGAGTTTGCGCAATTTCTGCTGTTGGGCGGGCGGCAGTTTGCGGAAGCGTTCGTAGCGTTGGCGGAGCAGCCGGCGTTTTTCCGGCGGCAGTTGACGGAAGCGCTGCAGCCGCTGACGAACCCGCTGTTGCTGTTCGGGAGAGAGCCGCTTGAAGGCCCGGTAGCGTTCACGCAGTAGCTGCCGCTGTTGCGGGGTCATCTGCTGCCAGCGTTGCAGGGCCTTTTGGAAGGCGGGATCATTCCGCTGGACGGCGGTGGCGGAGTCCTGACCGGTGACCGGCACGGCCCGGGCGGCCGGAGAGACGGCCAACAGTAGACAAGTCAGAAACAGGGCTATGATCGAAAACTGTTTCATTGAGCATCCTCCATGGCCGCGACCGTATCGAGATTTTCCAGCATGTCGAGCATTTCAAGTAATTCAAGTTGAGCGATCACGTCCCGGTCTTCTTTGGAAAGCTGTGGATTGGTCTGCTGCTGATCCTGTGCTGCCGGCGGCTGATCATTGGAGTCGCTGCCGAGTGCTGCCGGCGGCAGCAGCAGCGCCAGCAGGATTGCGAGTCCGGACAGTCGGTTCATCCAAGGTCTCCCATTTCCTGAAGCAGGTCGAGATTTTCCAGCAGGTCAAGGTCATCGAGCATATCGAAATTCTGCAGCATATCGATATCAGCGAAAATCGGGCTGCTCTGCTGCTGCGGGGGCTGAGGTTGCGGCGTGATGCCGGGACGCAGCAGAATCAGGGTCAGACCCAGAGCGGTTGCGCTGCTCAATGCCAGGCCCCAGGCCGGGATACGTGAACGTTTTCGCCCGCGGCCGGCGGCAGACACCCGTTGCGTGAACTGCTGGCGTTCGAGGTTTGAAATCTCAAGGCGTCCGGTATCGGCAAGTCGCAGCACCCGGTTAAGCTCTTCGAGTTCCTTCCGGCAGGCGGAGCAGTCGGCCAGGTGATCCGCAACCCGTTGGCGCTCGGTTTCTTCCAGCTCGTGATAATGGTACAGAGTGAGAAGTTCCGGTTGGCAGTCGGTTCGTTTCATGATCCGATCCTTTCCCGTAAATCATGAAGTTCTTCACGCAGGCTGGTGACCGCCCGGTGCAGGTGCGCCTTGACCGTCCCCAGGCTGAGTTGCAGGGCGTCGGCGATCTCCTGCAGCGACAGTCCTTCGTCGTGGCGCAGGGTGAAAACGGCGCGCTGCTGGGGTGAAAGCTGCTGCAGCGCGCGGCGTACCCGCTGCCCGGTCTCCATCGCCAGCAGGGCTTCCCCCGGGCCGGCTCCGGGATCGGGAGCGATATCGACCGGGTCGGCCTGTTCGCTGTCGGCGCCGCGGAAGAAAAAGATCTTTCGTTTCAGCTTTTCGCGGCGCAGGTGGTCGATGGCCAGACGTGACAGCGTGCGATAGAGCCAGGTCGAGAGGCTGCTGTCGCCGCGAAAGCTGCCGAGTGAGCGGTGCAGGCGCAGAAAGGCTTCCTGGGCCAGGTCCTCGGCCTGCTCCCGGCTGCCGGTCATCCTCCAGCCGAGGTTGATCAGCCTGCCGGCGTGGGTATCCACCAGGCGGGCGAAACTCTCTTCATCGCCGGCGCGGGCCTGTTCCAGCAGGATCTGTTCGCTGCGTTCGACCATCGATCGAGAGTAGCGGTCCGACGGCGGACTGTCAACCGGAGCTGCTGTATCACGCTTTTGCAAGTATCCGGTGTGCAAGAGCTTTTGAGAGATCTGGAGAGTACTCATCGTCGTTGGTTCTATCCGTTCCGTAACGGCCGGGTCATGGTTCGGGTTGGTTGTGACCGGGGGTCGGGTCGCTGCGGACGGTGACCACAGCCGGGACAGACGCGGCCTTCTCGTTGTTGCGGCGCATGGCAGATGGGGCAGCGTTTCATGGGACCTCCTTGTTGCCTGAATCCGTGGGTTTGTGCCGGTGACAGGCTTACTGATTCAGGTACGTCTTACTTCTTTGGACGCAGATCTTCAGAGAAGGTTTACAATTGACAGATTAAAATCAGCCCGTACACTTTGGATGGTTTTGGTGTCCCGGAATCAGAAAAGGGACTGTCCCCCGCAGGGACAGTCCCTCTTGTCCCTTGGTGCAGGAGTTGAACAGATGAGTGAAGCAGATCAGCAATGGGATCTTTCCCCGCTTTATAAAGGTCCGGATGATCCGGAGCTGTCGCGGGCACTGGCGGATGCCGCCGCTGTTGCCGAACAATTTCGTCGCGATTTTCGTGGTCGCATTGCCGCTGACAGTCTGTCCGCCGATCTGCTGGCGGCTGCGCTGCGCGGCTATCGGGAGTTGCAGCAGACCCTGCTGCTTCCCTACCTCTATGCCCAGCTGCTGTTTTCCGCCGACAGTGAACCGGACGCGCACAAGGCATTGATTGCCAGGGTGCGCGAGGCCTGGAGCGCAATCAGTGAACAAACCCTCTTTTTCGAACTGGAAATTCTGCGTATCGACGAGGAGCATTTCAGTCGACTGGTGAAGGATCCGGAGATTGCCGATTATCGGCACTATCTCGAACAACTGCGTGTTCATACACCCTATACGCTTAGCGAAGAGGTTGAGCAGGCGCTGAAGCGCAAGGATCTTTCCGGCCGCGAAGCGTTTGTTCAGTTGTTTGACGAGTTGAGTGCCGGGTTGCGTTTTTCCTTCCGTATGCCGGGAGAGGAGGATGAGCGGGAGGTGACCGGTGAGGAGCTGCTCAGCCTGCTCTACCATGCCGACCGGAGTGTTCGGGAAACAGCGTTCAGCACCTTTCTGCGGAAACATGCCGAGCAGTCACTGGTGCTGACGTCCTGTTTCAATAATATCCTCCTTGATCACGGCCGGGAGGCGGAGCTGCGCGGTTATCCCGACCTGATGACGCCGACCCATCTTGCCAGTGAGACGGCGCCGGAAATGGTTGAGCGGATGATGGAGGTCAGTGAGCAGAATTATGCCCTGGCGCAGGACTATTTCGCCCTCAAGAAAACGCTGCTCGGATACGAGACGCTGAAGAATACCGATCTCTATGCGCCGGTCGGCGGGGAAGGAAAGCACTATTCCCTGGATGAGGCCCGTCGCCTGGTGCTGGATTCCTTCGGCGGTTTTTCTCCGCGGCTGGCCGAGGCGGCGGCGGCCTTTTTCGACGAGCGGCGCATCGACCTGCTGCCGCGCCCCGGCAAGAGCGGTGGGGCGTTCTGCATGGGGATGATGCCGGGACGACTGCCGTATGTACTGACCAATTTCACCGGCACCCTGCGTGATGTTTCGACCCTGGCCCACGAACTGGGTCACGGCGTCCACTACACCCTGTCGCAGAAACAGCACCTGTTTCATTTCCACGCGCCGTTGCCCTTCGCGGAGACCGCCAGTGTGTTCGCTGAAATGCTGCTGACCCGTCACCTGCTGCAGCATGAGCGGGACCGGGAGACCCGCATCGCCCTGCTGTGCGCCAAGATCGAGGATATTATCGCCACCACCTTCCGTCAGAATGTCCTGACCCGCTTTGAACTGGCGGCTCACCGGCAACGCGGTGAAGGGTTGCTCTCCGCCGATGACTTCTGTCGGCTCTGGTGGGACGAAAACAAGAAATTGTTCGGCGACAAGGTGGAGATGATCGAACCTTATCGCTGGGGCTGGAGCTACATCAGCCATTTCATCCATGCCCGTTTCTACTGTTATTCCTATGTGTTCGGTGAACTGCTGACCCTGTCGCTCTACCAGCGTTACCTTGAAGAAGGTTCTCCGTTCGTACCGAAATATCTTGATTTGCTCGCCAGCGGCGGCAGTGACCGGCCGCAGGCGCTGCTCGATCCCTTTGCCATCGACCTGGCCGACCCCGGCTTCTGGCAGAAGGGCTACGATGTGGTGCGTGGACTGCTGGATGAGTTGCGGGCAGTCCTCGACTGAGATTGTTCATGGGGGTGACCGGCAGCGTCACTGCGGTTGTCTTTGGCGGGCCGGAAACAGGTCTGCAATCGTCTGTTGCTCCCGTTCTCCGCTTTGGTTGACGCTTCGGCATGAAACTTTCATTCCGACCTGAATCAGCGAATCTGATCCAGGGATTTCAGCGGAAGGATGACAGCGTGGCAACCCTGACCTGCCCCCATTGCCGGTTCAGCAAGGATGTGCCGGAGGAGAAACTCCCCGACCGGCCGGTACGGTTGCGCTGTCGCAAGTGCGGCGGAAGTTTCCTGTTCGATCCCGGCGTTCTGGCGGTGAGGGAAGGATCCGCGCTTTCAGGCTCCGGTGAGCCCGCGGCGCCGGAACCGGATCCCGCGTCATTTGAACTGCCGCCGGTGATCGATCTGTTTGCCCGCAGCTGGGCCTTTTACCGGCGGCGGATCTGGCTGCTGCTCGGTATCTACCTGGTTACGATTCTGATGACGATGGTTCCGGCGGTCGGTGCCGGTGTCGTGATCGGGGTCAGTGCCGGGTTGGGAAACGGCCCCGGTCTCGGCAGCCTGATCCTGGTCGGGGTTGCCATCCTGCTGGCGATGATGCTGATGCCCTGGGGCATGATCGCGATGATCTACGCGACGGTGGATGGTGAACTGGGGTTCAAGGCCAGTTTCGCCGCCGCCAGGGATCAATACTGGGCCTTCTGCTGGATGTTCAGCCTGCTGGCCTTTATTGTCTGCGGCGGTGGACTGTTGCTGATTGTTCCCGGGCTGCTGTTCGCGACCTGGTTCCTCTTCGCCCAGTACATCCTGGCGGCGGAGGGGGATCGCGGTATGGATTCGCTGCTGAAGAGCCGCGAATACGTGCGCGGATATTTCTGGGCGGTGCTGCTGCGGTTGCTGGTGCTCTGGGTCAGCGCTTTTCTGCTGATGCTGGTGCTTGGCTGGATACCGCTGGTCGGCGACCTGCTGTCACTGTTCCTGTTTCCCTTCACCTTGGTCTACCAGTATTTTCTCTATTGCGACCTCCGCGAGGCCCCACGGGAAAAGATTCCCTCTTTCTGGGAGACCGGTACCAGACTTCGCTGGCCGGCGGTTGCCGCTCTCGGCTACCTGGTCCTGCCGGTCGCTTTCTGGATGATCGGCGGGATGAGTGCCCTGGACGGCTGGGTTCTCTCCTGGAAAATCGGACATGGACTGGTGTCCCGATCCGTCCAGAATTGGACCCCGCCGCCGGTGATTGAGGAAAAACTTGGCCAGGAGCCGCCCGCCGCGGTCAGGATCAGTCGTCGGAAGATGCGCCGGCTGCTCAAGCGGACGCGCATCGAAGTGCCTCCGGGCGGGGTCAGCGTCGGCCCGGCGGCCCTGGCTGCCGATCGGTTCTGGGATGGCGGCAGCACGCCTCATCTCTGGCTCAAGGTCAGGCTGGCCGATTTGCCGAACCTGGCCCTGGTTCGTGACCGGGCCGTGAGCATCAGTATCGACCGGGTGACAGATGGTGATGGCGCCGACCGTTATGACGCGACCAGCATGTTTGAGAAGGAGTTCTTTCGGCGGGTGACCCTGCAGGCTTCTTCTGCCGATGCCGGCTACCTGGAAGGAACGCGGGATGTCTATTTGCGCAGGGGGACCGATGAGGAGGACCTGCGCGGTATCAGTGGCGTGCTTCACCTGAAGCTGCCGGTCGGGATCGAGGTGGTTGACCTGACGCCGTCGATGATGGGCCGGGACTACACCGTCGCCGGGCACGATATCAGCTACAAAAAGCTTGAAGGCCCGGCCGTAACTCTCGCACTGGCCGATAGCGACAATCTGTTGCAGGTGGTCGGTTACAATGCCGCGGGCAAGCCTCTGGCCCCCGGCGGCAGCCATTCCAGTGAGCAGGATGGCCGTGTTACCCGCACCTGGTTGTTCCAGGGCGATGTTTTCAGTGTGCGCCTCTACGTCGCCCGAACCCTGGTGAAGAAGGATTATCCGTTCAGGTTGACGTTGCCGGAATCCTGAAACAGCGGCCCCTGCTTCGCCAGTGGTTGATTCTCCCTCGAGAAGGAGTCTTCGATGATGTCGGATATGAAAAAGAAAGGGCCCAAGCCGGGCTGTCCCGGGGGGGAGGCGCACCAGCTCCATCTCTGCCGGTTGATGGAACTGGGCCGGATGGCGGATGTCGACCACTTGACCGAAGAGGCGAACTTCACCTGTCGTAACTGCGGGGCCTATGCCGGCATCGCCGCCGGCCTCTGCAATCCCGAACCGTTTTGAGCTCCTGTTCCCCGGTTTTTACCAGTATCTGCCGCCATAACCGAAGTTGTTGAAGCAGATACTTACGGCGTGTTCGGACCAGCAGATCGTTCCGCCGTAAGAGGATCCCGGGTAACCGTAATAACGGTTATAATAACCGTAGCCCCGCCCATCGTGGCGGTCGTTGTAACGATAGCTGTCGTAGCGGCGCTGATGGCGGTTATAATGATCATCCCGGCGCTGGTGGCGCGGAGTGTAAAGGTGCTTTCCCCCGCTGCGGGAATGACCGAAGTAGCCGCCATGGCCGCCCTGGCGTGAATCGGCCAGTTGCAGGATGTTGTTTTCCGGATCCGGGATGTGCTGCCTTTCGCCGGTGCTGCCGCTTCCCGCCCAGGCGCTTCCCGCCAGCGCCGACAGCAGGCCGAGCAAGAGAAATAAATGTTTCATCGTTTCACCTCGTAACCCATTATAGCCCGGATGTCCGGTTCGCTGCCGGATCGACCATGAGGAGAAGCCCCCTTGTCCAGATTGATAACAATTTTTGTCATCTGCCTTTTCCCCTCCCTGCTCTTCGCCGCCGGTCCACCGCGAATCTGGTTCGATCAGGGACATGGGCAACGATTCGCTGTCGACCGGCCGGGGCCGCTGCAGCTGACCGGGTTCGCCCGGTTGCTGGCCGAGCAGGGAGGCCGGGTTGAAACCGGCCGGCAAGCCCTGGACAGCGGTATGCTCGAACAGGTGGACGTGCTGGTTCTTTCCGGGGCGTTTAAACCCTACCGCAGTCAGGAAATTGATGCTGTCGAAAGGTTCCTGCGTGGCGGCGGCCGGTTGGCGGTGATGCTGCATATTGCTCCTCCCTTCGGCGACCTGCTCTACCGGCTGGGAGTCGATTTTTCCAACGGGGTGATTCGCGAGCGGGAGCAGGTGCTGAACGGTGATCCGCTCAACTTCCGGGTTACTGATTTCGCCGACCATCCCCTGACCCGCGGGTTGCAGGGCTTCAACCTCTACGGCGGCTGGGCCCTGATCAACACGGATCAGCGGGCGCGGGTTATTGCCCGGACCGGGCCGGAGGCCTGGGTCGATCTGAACCGCGACCAGCGCCTCAACGGCAATGACGCGGTGCAGAGCTTCGGCGTGGTGGTGGTCGGAGAATCGGGAAAGGGGGCGTTTGTTGTTTTTGCCGATGACGCGATTTTCCAGAATCGGTTTCTGCCTGAAAACCGGCAGCTGGCCGACAACCTTGTCCGCTGGCTGCTAAGGCGTCCGCTGCCGCAGTTGGCTTTGAACCCTGAATCCGTGGGTCCCTTGTTGGCGGACAGCACAAGTCATTGATCTGCCTGAGTTTCCCAAAAATCACCAGCGAACCTGGGGGTGCGCTTCAGATTTTTGGAAATCCCCTTCAGGTCAAGCACGTGCACTCTCCATCCAACAGGAACTCACTGCTTCAGGTGAAAGGTAAACCCTGATGCGTCGCTTTCTGCTTTGTCTGCTCTGCGGCCTGCTGCTTCCGGGACCGCTGTCGGCGGCGACCGGAAATCACCTGATCGGGCAGAAGAGCCCCTACCTGCAGCAGCACGCCCATAACCCGGTTGACTGGTATCCCTGGGGAGAAGAAGCCTTTGAACGCGCCCGGCGGGAGAACAAGCTGATTTTTCTCTCCATCGGTTATTCGACCTGTCACTGGTGCCATGTCATGGCCCACGAGAGTTTCGAGGATCAGCAGGTGGCGGCCCTGCTCAATGCCGATTTTGTCGCCATCAAGGTGGACCGTGAAGAGCGTCCCGATATTGACCAGGTCTACATGCAGGTCGCCGTGGCCCTGACCGGCAGCGGCGGCTGGCCGCTGACCGTCATCCTCACGCCGGAAAAGGTACCGGTCTACGCCGGAACCTATTTCCCCAAGGAATCCCGTTACGGCCGTCTCGGTCTGCTCGAACTGCTGCCGCAGATCGCGGCGCGCTGGCAGCAGTATCCGGAACATATCCGCGACAGTGGTCGGCAGTTGCTGGAGCGACTCAACCGGCCGCGGGGAACGGCTGCCACGGATCTCGGCGCGGAGCTGTTCGAACGGGCCGATACCCGTTTCAAGAGCAGTTTTGATGCCCGCTACGGTGGTTTCGGTCAGGCACCGAAGTTTCCCCGCCCCCATGGATTGACCTACCTGCTGCGCCGTTACCGGCAGTCCGGTGATGAACGGCTGCTCGATATCGTGACGACCACCCTGGACGCCATGCGCCGCGGCGGTATCTATGACCAGCTCGGCGGAGGTTTTCATCGCTACAGTACCGATCGCGAATGGCTGGTGCCGCACTTTGAAAAAATGCTCTACGACCAGGCCGGGCTGGCCCTGGCCTATCTTGAGGCCTGGCAGGTGACCGGTCGGCAGCGTTATGCCGATACAGTGCGCGAGATTCTCGACTACCTGCGGCGTGACATGCGTGACTCGGAAGGTGGATTCTACGCTGCCGAGGATGCTGACAGCGAGGGGGTCGAGGGCAAGTTCTATCTCTGGCGCCTGGCGGAGGTGAAGAAGGTGCTGGGCGCAGAGGACGCTGTTCTCTTCGCCGCTGCCTACGGGGTTGCGCCGGAGGGCAATTTTGCCGCCGATATCCGTGGGGAGCAGCCGGGGATGAATATTCTTCACCTGGTCCGGTCCCTGCCTTCCCTGGCCGTCGAGTACAAGATGACGGAAGCACAGCTGCGGGCACGGCTGGCCGCCGACCGGGCCGAAATGTTGGCCGCGCGCGACCGGCGGGTTCGGCCGCAGCGGGATGACAAGGTGCTCAGCGCCTGGAACGGATTGGTGATCTCCGCCTTTGCCCGTGCCGGCCGGGTTCTCGATGCCCCGGTCTACCTGCGCACGGCGCAGCGGACTGCCGATTTCATCCACCAGCGGATGCGTGACCGGCAGGGGCGCCTGCTGCGACGCTGGCGGGAAGGGGACGCCGCGATCCCGGCTTTCGCCGAGGATTACGCTTTTCTCGCCCGCGGCCTGCTCGATCTCTACCGGGCTGATTTTGATCCGCGTCGGCTGCGGCAGGCAACGGCCCTGGCCCAGCAGCTGCTGGACCGCTTCAGTGCCGCCGGGGGCGGCTTTTATGATACCGCGGATGATGCCGAACAGCTGGTTTCCCGGCCGCAGTCACTGTTCGACGGCGCCCTGCCGTCGGCCAACAGTGTCGCCCTTGAGGTACTTGCCCGTCTCTACCTGCTGACCGGAGACGACCATTGGGAACGGCCGGCGCGAAAATTGCTCGCACGTTTCTCCGCGGAAGTGTCCGACTCTCCGACCCGTTATGCCCAGCTGCTGCAGGGGGCGATGCTGCTGCTGCAGCCGACCCGTCAGGTGGTGCTGGTCGGCCCGCCCGAAGCGGATACCACCGGACAGTTGCTTGACATTCTCCAGCACCGTTACCTTCCCGAAACCAGCCTGTTACTGCTGCCTCCCGGGCAGTCGGCCCTGCTTGCGGATCTTGCGCCGCACAGTGCCGGGATGCGGATGCTCGGCGGCCGACCGACGGTTTACATCTGCCGTGATTTCAGTTGTCAGAAACCGCTGACCGATCCGGCGGAAGTTGCGGCGCGGTTGGCAAAGCCTCCCGTTGCCAGTCGTCCCTGAAAACCAAATCCACCGGCAATTTCGGGATTCGCCTGCCGTTACCCCGCTTCGTTGTCTTCACCGATTCGGTTCTCAACTACGTTTTCGCCAGAATCGGCACGGTGTCTCGCATCTCCACCCGTTCCGCCACCCCCGGTCCGCAAAACAGCCGGTGGATTTGGGGGAAACGCGCTCGTTTTACAGCCGTCGGGGGCCGGAGAGGTTTTTCCCGCCGCAGGCCGTGCCGATACCGCGCAACAGTCCGTTGAAAACGAAATGGTGAAAGGGATAGACCGCCCACCAGTAGGCAAGACCGGAAAGACCGCGCGGCCGAAACCGGGCGTTCTGCACCACCCGGGTGCCGTTTTCGTCCGGTTGCAGCAGGAATTCGAGCGTGGCTTCTCCGGGCAGCTTCATTTCAGCGACCAGCAGCAGTCGTCGGGGATATTGCAGGTCGGCAACCCGCCAGAAGTCGAGGGCGTCACCGATGAGCAGGGTGTCGGGATCGCGCCGCCCGCGGCGCAGGCCGGGGCCGCCGACCAGTTTGTCCAGCAGCCCGCGCAGCCGCCAGAGAGGATTGCAGGCATACCAGCCGGTTGCGCCGCCCAGGCGGATGATGGCCTGCCAGACGCGGTCGATATCCGCCTTGACGATCAGTTCACGGCGGTCACTGAACAACGTGCCGCCGGTCCAGGCCGGGTCGCCGGGGTCGCCCCATTCGGCCGGCGGGATGGGACCGGCATCCGTCCAGCAACTTTCCACCTGGCTGCCGCGTAGGCGCTCCAGAGCCAGGCGGATAGCGGTCCGGGCATCGAACAGCGGTTGCGGAACCAGATCCTGCAATCGCTGATCGCGGCAGACGGAAGGTGTTGACAGGCTTTCCACCAGGGGG
The DNA here is from genome assembly GCF_002093115.1 of Geothermobacter hydrogeniphilus. Lineage (NCBI taxonomy): Bacteria > Pseudomonadati > Thermodesulfobacteriota > Desulfuromonadia > Desulfuromonadales > Geothermobacteraceae > Geothermobacter > Geothermobacter hydrogeniphilus. The sequence goes on from NZ_NAAD01000004.1 coordinate 77,479, forward strand.
CGGGCGAGGACAGCGGGAACGGGCGTGATCAGCTGTATCCAGCAGGCGGAGCAGCGGGGGGAACAGATCGGCAGCGGCAGGATCAGGCGGCGTACAAGGCCGGCCTCCTCGGCGTAAATACGCATCAGGCGCCGGTAGTTGAGAACCTCGGTGCCGCCGATATCATAGCTTTGGCCGATGGTTTCGGGATGGTCGAGACAACCGACCAGGTAGCCGAGAACATTGCGGATGCCGATCGGTTGACAGGGGCTGTCGACCCAGTTCGGCGTGGCCATAACCGGCAGCCGCTCGACCAGGTAGCGGAGGATTTCAAACGAGACGCTGCCTGAACCGATGATCATCGAGGTTCGCAGGACCGTAGTCGGCACCCGGCCGGCCCGCAGGATACGGATGACCTCGGCGCGGGCGGCGAGCCGGGAGTCGAGATCGGCCTCTTCTTCTCCGAGTCCGGCCAGGTAGATGATCCGCTTGAGGCCTCCTGCTTCGGCGGCGGCGATGAAATTCCACGCCGCCCTGCGTTCAGCGGCGGCGTTCTTTGTTGATGGAGTCATCGCTGGAACAAGGTAGTAACAGGCTCGACAACCCATGGCGGCGGTGCGCAGGGACTCACCGTCGAGCAGATCGCCGCGCTCGATCTGCAGCAGCGGATGGGTGCCCCAGGCCCGGTTGGCGATTTTTGCCGGATTACGCGCCAGGGCCCTGACCGGACAATCGGCTTCCAGCAGCCGCGGTACCAGGCGACCGCCGACATAACCGCCCGCGCCGAGCACCAGGATGGGTTGTCGGTCGTTCATGTTCCCATTATCCCATGCCGGGAGACGGGGGCAAGCGCGGGCCTGAATGAGCTACCGGGGCGGCTGCAGGGGGAGATCGACAATGGCGCGGGTTCCGTGGCCGGGGGCACTGTTGAAATGCAACTGCCCGCCATGTTCCTTGACCAGTTGCCAGCAGATGCTCAGGCCGAGACCGGTTCCCTCGCCTTCGGGCTTGGTGGTGAAGAAGGGTGAGCAGAGATGCGGCAGGTGTTCTGCGTCAATGCCGACGCCGGCATCTTCAACCCTGAACTGCAACAGATTCCCCTGTCGGCGGATAAGGATGCGGATTTGTTTGTCTTTATCCGGCAGTGGGAAACGGGCATTGAGGGCGTGGCGGGCGTTGCTGAGCAGGTTGAAGAGAACGTGTTCCAGTTTTTGCGGCTGAGCCAGGATCAGCGGGGTTTCCGGTTCGACCTCGACCTCGACGCGGATGCCCTCGTTACGCATCTGGGTTTCGATCAGCAGCAGGACATCCCGGACCAGGTTCCGGGGATCGATCAGCTGCAGTTGATCGTCCGGTTCGCGGCTGAAGCCCAGCAGACCGGAAACAATACGGGCGATCCGCTCTCCTTCCGACAACATCCGCTCGGGGATTTCCGGGTGTTGCCGAAGGACCTCGGGGTTGTCCTTGAGGATCTGGGCGAAATTGATGATGCCGTTCAGAGGATTGTTGATTTCATGGGCGATGCCGGCGGACAGTTCTCCGATCGCGGCCAGTTGTCCAGCCCGCAGGTGATTGATGCGCCGGTTGAAATTTCGACTGGTGTCGCTGATGTTGAGGATGACCCGTTCAACCCGTCCCTTGTCATTACGGATGGGATAACAGCGGAAATGGAGCTGGCGTCCATCCTGGCCGAGAAGCTCCCGTTCCTGGAAAACCCCCTCTTCAATGCAGGGTTGTACCGGGCAGTCGGTACAGACCGCATGTCGGCAGATGGTGCCGTGACAGACCTGGCCCGGCTGCAGCGGCTTGTCGAGCTTCATCAGTGACATCACGTGACGGTTGCTCCAGAGAATTTTGCCGTCCAGGTCGAACAGCACCAGGCCGTCAGGGACCGCTTCCAGTTGAGCCAGCAGCAGGCGTTTTTCCTCTTCACTCTGCTGCAGGGCGAGGCGGGTTTTTCTGCGCCGGGTCACATCAATGCCGAGGACCATCACCAGTGGAGAGCCATCGCTGTCGGCAAAGGGGATTTCGTGGATTTCGAAGAAGGCATCCTTGTCTTTGTCGTGCAGGTCCCATTTGCGCGCCCGGCCGCTGTCAAAGACCTTGAAGGTGGAACAGTCGTCACAGGGCGTGTCACGGTTGTGGATGATCCGGTAGCAGGGGGCGTTCCGGTAGGAGCCGAAGTTGTCGATGAATGTCCGGTTGGCGAAGGGGATCGAGTAGTCCGGGGCCTGCAGGTAGACCAGAGCCGGAAGCTGGTCGAGAACCTTATAGAATCGGTCGCGTTCAAGGGAGAGCTGTTTGCGGCAGGGATGTGGCCACCGGTGTAGATCAGCCGGGGGATGAATGTTCGTGGCGGCTTTCTTCATAGCGGCTTCATACACGGTCAGCTGGGTACGAAGCCGTTCGATTTCGGCGCGGAGTTCCTCCTTTGTTCTTCGCTCCATTATTTCCCCTGAAGGAACAGTCATGCTGACCCGGCGTGTTCGGTGTCAGGGAATCAGCAGGAAAGGGGCTCTTCAATCGATATGAATCTGCACCGTTTCAGGCCCGAATATAGATTAATAAAGTCTAGCCTCCGGCCAGGCGAAGTCAAGCTGGTCAACCTGTCAGAAATGAGGGGCCGGCCGACTTGACTTCAGTTCGGCGGGTCAGTTCTCCGGCGGCTGGAGCGGTCGATCTCCGGTTCGATTTCCGTCCGGTACCTGAACATGAACTCGCGCAGGTCATGGTCGCTCAACTCCAGGGTCGCCTCGGGAAGTTCAAGATGGTGGTGGCGCTGCTCGGCCAGCAGGGCATAGAGGTGTTCGGCAGCGAAGCGATTGGCGTGACAGTAGGAAATGATCAGGGTGATCGGGTCATCAACGATGCGTTGTCCCATAACCGACCTCCTCGGGTTGGCCCCCCTTTTCTTACAGTGTATACGGTATGATAACGATCTGCCAATCGATCGCCGGTTTTTTCTGCCGACAACACAAAAAGGCCCGCCGAATCGGGCGGGCCTTTTTGTGTTGCAAGGGAGGAGAGGTGTTGCTAAAAGCCGTGGTGGCTGAGGAATCTTATCCTGTGCAGCTTTTTGCGTGACCGCGCTGAGAAACTGATCGGGCAGTTTTCCGGCAGGTTGGCTCTGCTGCGTTGGAAAATTTTTCGGGCGATGCGTTTCAGGTAAAGCATGACATCCTTCTTTGAATCATGTCTATGTGGCGCCAAGGTAAGGCCTGCCCGCGATGCCGTCAACCCCCTCCTTAAGCTATAAAAACGTTTTAAATCAAAATGTTGGCAGACAGACCTGTGGTTTGAGGTTCCGTTCGGCAAATAATAAAAATTATTTTTTCTTCAGGTTTCTTTCTGAAACAGCGTCATTTTGTCAGCCTCTTGCGTGACCGGGCAGGAGCGGGTAACTTAGGTCAAGGCCATGCAGGGGGGGGGACCCGTGGCCGGGGGAAGGATAGCGCATGGAAAAGCAAGCAATCAAACGATCAGTTCACGGTGTTGCCGGACTCTACAGTCGCAATGAGCTGAAAAAAATTCTGTCCGGTTACCTGCTGCTGATGGCGGTGGTCGAGGGCTTCATCTTCTTTGTCTGCTGGATCAGTTACCTGAGTCGCGGGCAGATGGTTTTCCCCTGGAAGGCCTACATCCTTGCCTCGTTCATCACCCCGGTTGCCATCACCTTTCTGCTGGGGGTGATTGTCTACGGCTTCAACCGCTACCTGTTCGCCCGGGACGAGACCTTTCCCGCGGCGGGAACGGTGTCCGACGCGGAACGACAGCCGAATCGTTTTGACGAGGTGATGCGCAGCCTGCGCCAGGTTCCCTTCCTGGTGGCGTTGCTGCTGCTGGTGCTGGCCGGCGGCATTATCTACAAGCTGGATGCGATTGTCGGCTATGTTGCCGACGCCGGGGCGCAGGCGGCAAACTATCTCTTTATCCTGCTGGCCGTGGTTCTCGGGGTGGCGGCCCTGGTAAGCCTGGTATGGATGGTCCTCAGCTACCGGCTGCGCTGCCGGCGTCTCGACCTGCTGCACAAGTACCGCATGGAGATGCTGGAACAGACCGGCATGGTGCTGCTGGAGGATGAGACGGTCATCGACCGCGAGGGACGGGTGGTGGAATATCCCGCCGGAGCCGGCACGCGTCCGTCAAGGCGCGGTGATGACCTGGCTGTTCTGCCGGCTTTGCCCGGGCGAAAGAGGGACGAGGAAAACTGAGCCGCCGCGGGCGGAAGGGGGGCTCCCGCCCGTAGCTTCGCATTGAAGAGTTCACAATCTTCGGGACGGCCGTGTCCCGGTTCATTCCATTCCGAAATCAAAATTGAAAACCGAAGTATTCGGCAGCGGGCTTTCCTTCTGCAGGGCATTCAGAACCTGCTTGCCGCGGGGGGAGAAGGCGCCGAGGTGACTCAGATCAACGGTCAGACGCCGGACCCCGAGAGCCGCCAGGTCCTGCTGGCGGTCGAGCAGGGAAAAGTCCGTTTCACTGCTGAGAATGCTGACTCCGGAGCGCTGCTGGACGCGGAAGCGGTCGCCGCGGTCGGAGGAGATGCCGCCCTCTTTCTGCAGGTTCTTGAGCGGGATGCGACTGGTCAGCAGGGGGACGCTGGCGTAGACGGTCAGGTCGAGGGGCAGACCGGTCGGGCGGGTGAAGAGGTCGGCCAGGTTGTCGCGGTCGTCCTCGATGTAGGCCATGCCCCCGCTCAGGCCGAGGTCCCGCCAGGCCAGGGCTGCCTGGCTGTTGAGAATGAAGAGTCGGTAGCTGCCTTCGAGTTCGGCTTCAGGATAATCGTCGAAGAGTGGAAAGTGTCCGAGGTTGCCGAGGCGGAAGCGGCGGAACCCCTGTTCGTACAGGGTTCTGATCAGCTCCCCGGTCTGTTGCCACTGGTCGTCAGGAAGGATGAAGGGGAGATCCCAGACGATACGTTCCGTCTGGCGCCCCCAGCGGCCGGCCTGCTGCACGCCCTGAATGTTGCCGGCGGAGAGAGGCAGCAGCACCCGGTCGATGCCGTCACGGGCCAGAATCTGCAGATCCCGGGCGTTGCCGAGGCCGAGGGTTGTCCGCCGTTCCTGTCCTGCCGGTTCCCCGCAGGCGAGCAGGGACCGGCGGGCCCGCTGCCGGGCGGAACTGTCGTGGTTCTGCCGCCGACAGGAAAGCTGTTGCGCCAGCTGGGCATAGAATTCCCGGCGGATCTGTTTCAACCGGCTGGGCGGGATCACCACCGGCGGCAGCTTGCGGCAGGTCAACTGTTCAAGCCGAAACCCGTTGTTGCCGGCCTGGGAAAAAGCGGCCCGCAGAGTTTCCCGGTTGAGGGGGTTGTCCTTCGCCGGGAAGGTCTCGACCGCGAAACGCGCGGTATGTTCGATTCCGGCCAGCTCGGCGGTCAGCTGCAGGCTGTGGTTGTCCGGCATCAGGATCCGCAGGTTGAGCGCTGTCGGCTCGGTGGAAATCCGCTCCAGTCGTTTGCGGCAGGCGGTCTCACTGAGGGTGAAGGCCTGGCGGGAGGAGACCTTGAAAACCGCGTCGCCGACCTGAAAACGGTCGGCAAAGGGGGTCGGGACAGTGACCTGGCTGCCGGCTGCCGCCTGTTTGACCGGTCGTCTGCCGAGCTGCAGGGTGCGGACGGTGAACGCGGTTCCGGGGCGGTCGCTGGCCGGTTGGATGCGCAACCGGTCTCCGGCTTGCAGCAGGTCGCGGGTTTTGAAGCCGATCTGGCGACCACGGACCTGGGAAATGTTCCCCAGCCAGCGGCCGGTGGCGCCGCGCAGGTTGGGCGAGACGATGTCAACCGGAGTCGGCCCGGCGAGAAAACCTCTGGTCGGCGGTCGGCCGAAGGCATCCTTGAGCAGCTGCTTGGCTTCCTTGAGAACGTCCTGACGGTGTTTGCGGTCGGCGTCGAGAACCATGCGGTAGGCGCTGACCACGTTGTGAACGTACTCGGCGCTCTTCATCCGCCCCTCGATTTTCAGCGAGCAGATGCCGGCGGCGATCAGCTCCGGCAGCAGGTCGATGGCCGAGAGATCGTTGGGTGAGAAGAAATAGCCGTCCTTGCCGCGTTGGCGGTAGCGGCGTCGGCAGGGTTGGGTGCAGCGGCCGCGGTTGCCGCTCTGGCCGCCGAGAAAGGATGAAAAATAGCACTGGCCGGAGAAGGAGAAGCAAAGCGCGCCGTGAATGAAGTGCTCCAGCTCAAGATGGGTTTGCCGGCGGATCGCGGTGATTTCGTCGAGGGTCAGTTCCCGTGCCAGCACCCCGCGGGTGAAGCCCATCCGTTCGAGCATTTTCACCCCGGCGGCGTTATGGACGGTCATCTGTGTCGAAGCGTGCAGTTCCAGCTGGGGAAAGTGTTCGCGGGCCAGCTTCCAGACCGCGAGATCCTGCAGGATCAGTCCGTCGACCCCGATCTGGTCGAGAGTGGCCAGGGTGTCGACCAGTTCAGGCAGTTCCCGCTCCTTGACCAGGGTGTTGAGGGTGACGTAAAGTCTGCGGCCGGCCGCGTGCTGGGCAGCGGACATCTTTTCCAGATCGGCGACGCTGAAGTTCTTTGCCTTGGCGCGTGCTGAAAAGGCCTTGAGCCCGCAGTAGACGGCATCGGCACCGGCTTCGGCGGCGGCGAAAAAGGCTTCGAGGCTGCCGGCCGGGGCGAGCAGTTCGGGTTTGGTCGGAGAGGGTGACTTTCGATGGGTCATGGAAGGCCTGATTCTGGGCCGCCAAGAAGTTCACAGGCAAATTTAACGGAGAGGCGGAGAGGAGCAGGGACGGAGAGAAAGTCTTTAGGGTTTTAAAACCGATAAATTGCCTTTGATTTTCTCTGCATCCTCTCCCTCTCAGCGACTCTCCGTTAAAAAAGTTTTTCTTGGCGGCAAGCTTTTAGTGACGAAAAAACCGGACGTTCCCGCCCGGTTTCGTTTGAGTCAAGGTAGCACGCCAGGTCCGGCCGGGGCAAGCGCCTACAGACCGCGGTCGGCGAAGCTGATATAGTCGCCATTGCCGATGATGATGTGATCCAGCACCCGCACCCCCATCAATTCCCCGGCCTGCCGCAGGCGGGTGGTGAGGTCGATATCCTCGCGGCTCGGAGTTGGGTCACCGGACGGGTGGTTGTGGATAAACAGGACAGCTGCCGCCGATTCCCGCACCACCGGGGCAAAGACTTCACGTGGATGGACAATGCTGGCGGTCAGGCTGCCTTCGGAAATCTGCACTTCGCGGATCACCCGGTTCTTGGCGTCGAGCAACAGGGTCAGAAAAACCTCTTTCTTCCGGTCGCGCAACCGCTCGTGGTAATGCCGGTAGACATCCCGGGAGCAGCTGTAACGTTCCCCGGGCCTCAGCGGCGCGGCGGCAAAACGTCGGGCCAGCTCAAAAACGCCAAGCAGTTCGGCGGTCTTGGCCGGCCCGATGCCTTTCTGCTGCTGCAACTCCCGGCTGCCGGCCGCGGCCAGCTCCCGCAGGCTGCCGAAACGTGACAGCAGGCTGCGGGCCTGGTCCAGCGCGCTGGTGCCGCTGGCGGCGTCACCGGTGCGAAGCACCAATGCCAGCAGTTCGGCGTCGCTCAGTCGTTCCGCGCCCTGTTGCAGCAGTTTCTCTCGCGGCCGCTCATCCTCGGGCCAGTCCTTGATAGAGCGCATCCATGCCCTCCTCGGCAGGCTGATGAAATCCTGCAGAACGTATCTTTTTCAACTCCCTGTCAGATCCACTGTCGGCGCCGATTCTAGCACCTTGCGACTTGGCGTCAAGGAGTATCCCGTTCCCAGATCCACCGGCTGTTTTGTGGACCGAGGGTGGCGGAACGGGTGGAGATGCGCGGCGCCGCGCCGTTTCGGGCGCAGACGTAGCCGCGCTACGTCGAGTACCGAAACGGTGACGGCAACAAAGCAGATTCACCCGTAACGACAGCCGAATCCCGAAATTGCCGGTGGATCTGGGTGTTGCCTATTCCCGGACATAGATGTCGATATCGGTTTCGTGCACCATGCCCATGGTGTGGGCATATTCCGATTCGATCAGGGCGCAGTGCTGGCGGGTTTCATGCGCGGCGCGTTCAAGCGTCTGGCGGGCCGCCGGGTCGATAACGCGGGCGGCCGTCATTCGCAGCATCCGTTCGATATCCTCTTCTTCGCTCAATGCCAGCTCCTGGGCGCGGCGTTCATGGATATCGGGATGGGCCGTCAACTCCTTGATCAGGGCCGCGTCCGGAGAGGGCGGCAACGCCATGAACTGATCGAAATCTCCCAGGTCATGACCGTTGTAGAGGTGGAAGAAACGGCCGAGATTGCCGTGGACCTCTTCAGCCAGGCGCTGAAAGACCTTGCGGCCAAGGGGGTTGGTGACCCGTTCGGCGGCCAGCAGGTAGAAATCGTAAAGAGTCTTCTTGGTCCTGATAATCAGACGAAGGGCTTCCTGGATTTTCATCTCCTGGGGCATGGGCAACCTCCTTTCCTGGCTGTGGGTGGGTTACTTCAAGTATGCCTGAAGGAGGGAGGAGGGCAAGGAATGGTGGAATTATAAAGGATTCATAAGAAAAAGGGATCGGTTTTTGACCGATCCCTCCTGACGGATTGCGGTGAGTTTCTCTGTCGGCTCTATTTCATCCCGCTGCCGCGAAAAATACCGAGAACACTCTGTTCCTTGGGAGAAAGCCTGGCTCCGAAGCGGATCATCTTCTGCTGGATCTCGTTCAGGTCCCGGCCGGCGGCCAGCGCCTGGTCGATGCGTTGCCGGCTGTGACAGCCGGTGCAGCGGGTATTGATGATCCGGTTGACTTCGGCAAACTGGTCATCGCCCCAGTAGGCGGTCAGAATCTCTTTTTCGGCCGCCGAAAGGGTCGCTCCCTGTCGGGTCATGCGTTCCAGGATGCCAGCAAGATCAGCGCGCCGGATCAGGGCGTTGTCGATCCGCTCGCGAGAATGGCAGACGGTGCATTTGCGTTCGATGACTTTCTGAAACTCAACCATGCCCCGGTCCGTACTCAGGGCGCCAAGGTGCTGCGACTGCTGGGCGGCGAAAGCCGGGGCGGCTGTCAGAAACAGGATCATGAACAGAAAACGCATGTCGGTGACTCCCTGACGAAAGTGAACGATCTGTTTCGCGGGCCATGACCATCAGGCGGGGTGTTTTGGCTCAGGTCAGGGTTCCGCGATGAGTTTTAATTTGCTGTCGATGTTGTTGCGCACCCAGTTGCGGTCCCACCATTCCACCGGGTTGACCGGCAGGCCGTTGAGGATCAGGCCGAAATGGAGATGATCGCCGCCGGCCAGGCCGGTGGCGCCGGTGCGGGCGATCTCCTGGCCTTTTTTCACCAGGTCGCCGGCGGCAACTTCGATATTGCTGAGGTGGCCGTAGAGGCTCATCAGCCCGAGACCGTGGTCGATGATAATGCATTGGCCGTAAATGCCGAACTCCTCGGCCAGCACCACCCGACCGCTGTTGGCGGCGACTACCGGCCCCCGGGCGACCGAGGCGATGTCGACTCCGAGATGGACCTGGCGGTCGATTTTCTTACCGTTGTGGTAGTAGGTGCGGGCCGTGGCAAAGGGTTCGCGATTGGTCCCTTTGGGACGCAGGAAGGCCCCTTCCCAGAGCGGCTTCGGTTCTGTCTGGGCGACGAATTCCTGCAGACGGGCCCGGTTCTGCTGCCGCAGTTCACGGTTGACGCGAATGAAGATCTGCAGCAGATCAGTGGTTTCCGGGAAGTACTGCTGGAAATCGGGCATTTTGGCTTCGAGAAAACGGTTGCTGATATTGATTTTTGCCTTGTGCAATGCGCGGGCATTAATGTGGTGGTAGAAACCGCTGCGTCGCCGGTTGCCGGCCAGGTCTTCGGCGATCAGGCGCGGCACCAGTTTTTTCGGACTCAGGTCGTAGGGAGCGGCGAACAGGCAGGCATAGCTGCCGTCTTCCTGCTGGTACGCCGGGAAAAAGCGATCGTCGAGCTGGACTCCGGTGCGGGTGACCGTTTCGTTGACCTTGTAGATGATCAGGCCGCTGCCGCCCTGATTGAGATTATGGCTGCGGCTGAGGACCGAGATCCGCGGTGGTTTGCTGTCGAATTCGAGGATGAAGCTGCGGTTGCCGGTGTTGCCCTGGCCGAAATGGTAAATCGAGCGGTCTCCGGCGGTGACGCGGATTTCCAGCGGACCGTTGTTCAGCTTGATCCCCGCCAGAGACAGCTGTTGCCGGTGCTGATAACTCCCCGGCGGCAATTCCTGGCTGTAGAGGGCAATCTGCTTGCTACCCTGAACCAGCAGCACGTCGACCTGTTTCAGTCCCGAAGCCTGGTCGGTCAGCGTCAACTGCAGGGGTTTACGGCTTGAAACCGGACCGGATGCCGGAGTCAGGGAAATTTCCGGACCATCGGTGTCGCGAAAATAGTAGACGCCGCCGGCAACCAGGGCGATAAGCAGGACGAACAGCAGAACAACACTAGGGGTGCGCAACAGAAAATCTCCTTACAGGCATAGGATGTCACCCGAGAACGGGTGTCAGGACGGTAACGGCAGCCAGTATAGCGCCGGGGAATGGTTTTGCCACTGTGCGAATTCGCAGCTGATGGATCCTCGGAGGCTGTCGGACTATCCATGGTCTGGCTGCAAATCCGCGCGTTCGGCCCATATCCCAGCTCCATTTTGCCCCATAGCCACTGCTATGAGGCGGCAATTGAGCCGAAATCTGTGCTCAAACGCTCGAATTTTCGCTTCAGCCCGGATCGTCCGACAGCTTCCTAGTACCATGTAACCCATAATCTTTCGCATCTTGCTGGTTATTTTCCGCGTCAGCTGCGTTGCGCTTCACCGCTTCATAGCTACGGCTATGTAGCGGAAAGCGCGCCTTGTCGACACGGAAAATCCCGACGCAATATTACGAAATCCTATGAGTTACAGGGTACTAACTCTCCGCTTCCCGGACCCAGTTGTTGATGATGTCGGCGGCAGCTTCGGAAATATCGATGAATTTCAGCCCCATGCCGGGGTCATAGCGGTTGTCTGGACGGTAGGGACGCTTCCAGACCACCTCGCATTCACAGCGTACCGAGTCTTTATGCGGCGGCGGCAGGGGAATATCGACGATCACGCGACTGCCGGGCTCCAGGGGATTGACCGTGGCGATGAACATGCCGCCGCGGCTGAGGTTTTTGCTGTAACCGAAAAAGACCTCACGCGCGTCTTCCAGCCTTACTTTGCGTACCAGCAACGGCGCCCGCAGGGTGCGGCGCAAATCAGCCTGCACCGGCGGCGCATCGGCTTTCCGCTCGGTCATATTCTCTCCCTGTTCGCAACTGAGCAAAGCATAGCACATGATTGCTCCCTCGTCCCCCCCGAAACAACACCCTGCAGCCGCTGCAACAGTGCCAGCTGGCGTTCGATCTCCCGCGGGGCCGATCCATTCCCCCAGGTGATCAGTTCGGCGACCAGGCCGCTTGTTTCATCATCTGCAGAAAAACTGCCGAGATGGCGGATCAGGCGCAGGGTTTTCAGGGCGTCGAACCAGCCGTGAAAGGCGCGCAGCAGTCTTTCCGGGGAACGGTTGCGGGCGACCAGTTTCGGCCAGAGATCAGGGAAACCGGCATCGCGCAGAAATTCGGCGGCGGAGTCGGAGCGGATTGCGATCCGGTCAAGCAGCTCGGAGGCGTCGGCCGCGGAATGTCGACTGACGATCTGCAGCCAGGTTTTCAGAATACGGAAATTCTCCGCCGGGTAAAAGCTTACGGCGGCTTCCCCCGCAGCCAGCCGGGCAACCTTCTCACCGGTACCGAAGGGGACCCGTTGCGAACGGCGGGCCGACGGCCTGACCAGGGTTCCGGCGAGGGGGTGGACACCGCAGGTTTTGGCCAGTTGCTGCAGAAAATAGAAGTCCTCACCCGCCCGGCGTCGGTTCATGCCGCCGATGGCCAGGTAGGCGGCGGCCCGACAGGCGATGGTGCTGCCGATACTGTGATAGGCGTAGGGTGAACCGGCCAGATGCAGACCGTAGACATAGTGCCGCAGGTAGAGTTCGTAGCGGTCGATGGCCTGCCGGGTTGCCGGCGAGTCGGCCGGTTGATGGGCGAAGGGAAGGGTTGTCCCTCCCTGTGCGTGAGTGGCAAAATGGGTTTCCAGGGCGGCCAGGTAGTTGTTGTCGACCAGGGTGTCGGCATCGAGCCAGGCGAGCAGTCCGGAACCGTCCGGCCGCAGTCGCGGCAGGGCCAGGTCGCAGCCCAGCTTGCGTGCCAGGCCGACACCGGCGTCCTTCTCCGGCAGCATCTGCCCGGGGCGGGCGGCATCGACCCACGCCAGGCGCAGCGATGACGGTGCGCCGCCCGCTTCGAGCCAGGCCAGGGTCTGCAGGTTCTCGGCGAGAAGGGACGGTGCTGCCTGTGGCGGCTGGTTGACGACAACCACCACCAGCCAGCGCCGCAAATCCTCGACCGGGTTGGCGGCCAGGGCGGCGAGGGTCAGCGGCAGGCTTTGCCGTTCGCCGCAGGCGGGGATGACAACGGCGCCGGCAAAGTCTCCTGCCGTACAGCCCTGGAGTTGCCAGGGGCCGTCGAGCAGCCGGCGCCGATAGTTGGCCAGCCGACGCCTCATGATCGGACCAGGACGCCCGCTTCGCACCGCCAGCCGTCTTTTTTCAGCTGTTCGAGCAGGGCTTCGGCGGGGCTGTCGGCGCCCTCCAGCCAGTGGATGACGATCCCTTGTCTCTCCATCCGCCGGAACCAGGTTTCCTGGCGCTTGGCGAAGCGGCTGATGGCGCCGGCGAGCTGCTGAACCATGTCGTTGCGGCTCAGTTCGCCACGCAGGTGGCGGGCGAGGAAACGGTACTCAAGTCCGTAATAGTCGAGCCTCTCCCAGCTGACCCCGGCCTGATGCAGGCGTTGGACTTCGTCGAGCATTCCCTCTGCGAGCCGCTGCTGCAGGCGTTGCCGGATGCGCCTGCGGAGCTCGGAACGTTCCCAGCGGAGACCGAAAACCAGCGGCTGCAGATCCGGCCAGGGCGGTGGTGCGTCCGCTGTCGCCTCACCGGCGGCGATTTCAATGGCGCGCAGCAGTCGTTCCCGGTCGTCGAGGTCGGTGCGGTTATGCTGTTCAGGTTTCAGTTCAAGCAGTCGCTGTCGCAATTGCGCGTCGTCGAGACCGGCCAGCTCGCGGCGCAGTTCCGGGTCGGAGGGCACCTCGACCAGCCGGTAACCCTTGAGAACCGCGTCAAGGTAGAGTCCGGTGCCGCCGACCAGCAGCGGCAGCCTGCCGCGGGCGCTGATCCGCTTATGGGCCTGCAGGAATTCGCGCTGAAAATCGAAAACGCTGAACTCTTCGCCGGCGTCGCGGATGTCGATCAGGTGATGGGGAACCTTGCCGTATTCGTCGAGATCCTTGCCGGTGCCGAGATCCATGCCGCGAAACACCTGGCGCGAGTCGGCGGAGATAATTTCACCGCCTAAGGTTTCGGCCACCTGCACGGCGACGCGGGTTTTGCCGCCGGCGGTCGCGCCGAGCAGGGTCAGCAAGCGGCAGGGGGGCGGTGAAGAGTGTTGTTTTTCGGACATGCGCCCGACTTTAGCCGGTTTGTCCGCTGAATTCAATTGTCCGGGGGTTTTCTTTGGTTCCGCAATCTGGTACAAGAAGCGCAGTGAAGGAAACCATGGACACTGAACAACCGACAGCCGAGATCCCGACCGAACCGGTCATCCTGCCCCGCGCCGAGCACACCATCTCCCGTAAGCAGATTGACGAGAATTCCCTCAAGGTGCTTTATCGCCTGCGCCGGCACGGTTACAAGGCCTACCTGGTCGGCGGTGGGGTGCGCGACCTGCTGCTCGGTCGGACCCCGAAGGATTTCGACGTTGGCACCGACGCCACCCCCAACCAGGTGAAGAAGCTGTTCCGCAACTGTTTCCTGGTTGGCAGGCGCTTTCGCCTGGCACATATCCGTTTCGCCGGCGGTTCCCTGATCGAGGTGGCAACCTTCAGGCGCCAGGCGACCGAAGAGGATCGTCCCGAAGATCCTTCCCTCAACCCCTTTTATGCCGAGAACCTGTTCGGGACCCCGCGCCAGGATGCCTTTCGCCGCGACTTCACCATCAACGCCCTGTTCTATGACATCGAGGATTTCAGCATCATCGATCATGTCGGCGGTCTGCGGGATCTTCGTGACCAGCGGCTGCGGGTGATCGGTGATCCGCTGGTACGTTTTGCCGAGGATCCGGTGCGCATGCTGCGGGCGCTGGAATTTGTCGCCCGACTCGGCTTCAGCCTTGATGAAACGGCCCGGGAGGCGATCTACCTGCGGTCGGCTCTGATTGCCGAGGCGGCCCCGGCGCGACTGCGTGAAGAGTTGATGGAATTGTTTCGGCACAAGGTCGCCGGACACGTTTTCGCCAATGCCCAGGGGCTGGGCCTGCTCGAATACATCATCCCCGGTTACCAGGCCGGGCCGGGAACCCTGGCCCTGCTCGACGCCATTGACCGTCGTACCGCCGCCGGACAACCGGTGACCGAGTCGCTGGTGCTGGCTGCTCTCTATTACGAAATCTTTTCCGCCGGACTGGTTGCCGCCGGCGACCTTCCCATCGGTGAGGTTCTGGGGCGGGCCGCCAAGCTGCTTATCCCCCATTGTCTCCATTTCCATATCGCCAGCGGCATCCGGCACCAGGCCGCCGAGCTGCTGGTCGGCTGTTACCGGCTGCAACGCGGCCCCGGCCGTCGCGGGCAGCAGCGTTTCGTGCGGCATCCGAGTTTCGCCGCCGCGCTGGCGTTCTACCAGCTCTGTTGCGAGGCCGGTCAGGGGGATGTTGAACTGTTGTCGGCCTGGCGACAGTCACTCACCGAGACGCCGAAGGAGGCTCCCCGTAAACGACCGCGACGCCGTCGGCGGCGGAGGAAGCCGGCTTCTTCCCCCTCGCAATCCTGACCTCCCCATTGGTGCGGGTCGAAGACACCACTCCTCATGGCCGCGGGGCTGCCTGTCCGCTGTCATTTACAGTCCAGTCGTAATCGAGGTATTCCAGTTCGAATTCGCCGTCCTGCAGAAAGGCCCTGTCCTCGGTTGAGGTGTAGGGGAGCAGGAAGTTGACAGCTCCTCCGGCCCAGCGGTCGAAATGCTCCTTGTCAAAATCGAAGACCTTCGAGACCTTCACCACGCCGGTTTCACGGTTGATGGCAAGCCCCTTTTTCCGCTGCATGGCCAGGCGTTCCCCCTGATACCGCAGCTGGTCGTCAAGTTTCTCCCCGCTGAAGGGTTCCGGCAGCAGGTCGACGCAGGAGGCTGAAGCGCAGTTGATGCCGAGATGAACACGCAGATCCCTGAAACCTTCGACAAGTTGCTCGAATTCGATCTGATAAAGGGAATACTCCCGGCCGCCGACCAGAATGATCTCCTGTTTCCAGGGATATCCAAACCAATGGATTTTCGACGAACGGATTGAATCCACCGGCCAGTGGTCGAGAATGGTCTTGATGGCGGCGATATTGTAGACGTTGATCCAGAAGGCCATGCGTTGATTGCGATCGGCGATGGATGTCGGGTCGAAACGGGCCAGGTCGGCGAGCATTTTTCTCCATGTCGATCCCTTGGCGGATTGTTCCAGGTCCATGCGTGCGTAGTCGATGGTATTGACCGGAATGTTGTGGATCTGGCGATTGATGCTCAGGTAATTGTTCAGCATTTCGGCGTAGGGGGAGAAGTCGAAACCGGCGGCCGGCGAGGGACTCGGCAGCAGCAGAATCAGCAACAGGCTGAGGATGCAGCGAATCATGGGCGCTCCTGACGGCAAGAGGGAATATCTGATCGGTCGGCCTGCGCTTCGATGAAGAACGCAGGCTGTTGTTACATCATATCACTTGCGGATCAGGTCAAAAGTGGCCTGGATGGCCCTTGAGGTGTTTTTCATGAAAAAGCCCCGGACGCGATGCCGGGGCTTTTTTGATTTGACTGACGATTAATGCCGTCAGTTTTCCCTTTTCAGGGTTCATGAGCTTGGTTATCCCAAGTTCTTTTTTTATATTGAGTTTTTTTCACTACGCCAGAATGCCCGGTGGATCAGAGATGGTCATAAGTCATCTACCTCCCTGTTTGTTGCTGCGTTTGGTTTCACTATAGCAGATTCTCTCCCCCGAAAAAGTCTCCGTGGAAAAAAACTTGCTGAAGCAGGGATGTGTCCCTGTCGAGGATGGCGCGGGGGGGCTGAGATTCGTTGGGTTCTTCATGGATGGTGCCATCTCAGCCGATACCGTCCGGGACGCCGCCGGAC
Organism: Geothermobacter hydrogeniphilus; assembly: GCF_002093115.1. Taxonomy (NCBI): domain Bacteria; kingdom Pseudomonadati; phylum Thermodesulfobacteriota; class Desulfuromonadia; order Desulfuromonadales; family Geothermobacteraceae; genus Geothermobacter; species Geothermobacter hydrogeniphilus. The sequence goes on from NZ_NAAD01000004.1 coordinate 93,674, forward strand.
GGTATCGGCTATTCATTTTGTGGACCTTGATCGTGGTTTGGCTTATACTTCTCGGTCCCTTTCCATTTGAGGAGCGACAGATGGCTTTTTCCGATCATCCGATCCTGATCTTCGACGGTGCCTGCGGCACCAACCTGCAGCAGATGGAGATTCCCGATGAGGCCTGGGCCGGCTGCGAGGGCTGCAACGAGGTTCTCAACCTGCACGGCCCCGAGTTCATCGTCCGGCTGCACAGCGAGATGCTCGACGCCGGGGCGATGGTGGTCGAGACTGACACCTTCGGCGCCTCTTCGGTGGTGCTGGCCGAGTACGGCCTGCAGGACAAGGTGAAGCAGCTCAACCGGCTGGCGGTGGAGCACGCCCGGACGGCGATCGCCGGCCGGGCGGACCGCTATGTCGCCGGCTCGGTCGGGCCGGGCACCAAGCTGCCCTCCCTCGGCCACATCGAGGTCGCCGAGCTGGCGGTCTCGATTCGCGAGCAGGTCGAGGCGCTGCTGGAAGCCGGGGTCGACTGCCTGATCATCGAGACCTGCCAGGACCTGCTGCAGACCAAAACCGCGCTGGTGAGCGCGTTTGAGGTTCTGGCCGCGGGCAAGATAGAGATCCCGGTGCTCGTTTCGGTGACCATTGAACAGCAGGGCACCATGCTGGTCGGTTCCGATATCGGCGCGGTGGTCGCAACCCTCGAACCCTTCGAGTTGTTCTCCCTCGGCCTCAACTGCGCGACCGGGCCGCAGGATATGGCCAGCCATGTCCGCTACCTGAGCCGCAACTGGCCGGCGCGGATCTCCTGCATTCCCAATCAGGGGCTGCCGGAAGTGGTTGACGGCCGAACCGTCTATCCTCTCTCGCCGAGCGCCTTTGCCGAGCAGATGCACCGCTTCGTGACCGAAGAAGGGGTCAGCATTGTCGGCGGCTGCTGCGGCACCAGCCCGGATCATATCAGGGCCCTGGCGGAAAAGCTCGCCGGCGTGACGCCGAAAAAACGGGAGGTGTGCTGATGAAAGCCCAGGTTGCCAGTCTCTACCAGGCGGTTGATCTGCAGCAGGAGATCCCGCCGCTGTTGATCGGCGAGCGCTGCAATCCCAACGGTTCCAAGGCCTTCCGCGAGGCGCTGCTGGCCGAGGATTGGGATGCCTGTCTCAAGGTCGCTCTTGACCAGGAGGCGCGCGGCGCCCAGGTCCTCGATCTCTGTGTTGCCTATACCGGGCGGGATGAAAAGCGCGATATGCTGACCCTGGTGAAGACATTCGCCGGCAGCTGCAAGGCGCCGTTGATGCTCGACTCGACCAGCCCCGAGACCCTGGAGGCGGCCCTGCCCCTCTATCCGGGGCGGGCGATCATCAACTCCATCAACCTCGAAGACGGGGGCAGAAATCTTGAACGAATCTGCCGGCTGGCGAAGACGTACGGCGCGGCGGTGGTCGCCCTGACCATCACCGAGGCGGGGATGGCCCTGACCTGTGAAAAGAAGGTCGCGGCGGCCAGGCGGATTTACGATCTGGCCGTCAACAGCTACGGCCTGCGGCCGCAGGATATCCTCTTCGACCTGCTGACCTTCACCGTCGGGTCGGGGGATGAGAAGATGGTCAACGCCGCCGTCGAGACCCTCGACGCCATCCGCCGGGTGAAGCAGGAGTTGCCCGGTGTCAGCTTCACCCTCGGGGTCAGCAACATTTCCTTCGGCCTGCGGCCGGCGGCGCGCAAGGTCCTCAACTCGGTTTTCCTGCACGAGGCGGTCGCGGCGGGACTCAATACCGCCATTGTCGACGCCGCCAAGGTCATTCCCCTTAACTCGATTTCCGAGCAGGACCGCGAGGTCTGCTACGATCTGCTCTTCAATCGCGGCCACGACCGGGAGCTGTCGCCGCTGATGCGCTTCATCGAGCATTTCGAGCAGGCTGCCGACGGTGACGAGGACGAGCCGCAGGAGTCGCTGCGTTACGAGGAACAGTTGCGGCAGCGGGTCCTCAAGGGGGACAGGGAAGGTCTGGAGGATCTGCTTTCGGAACTGCGCGGCCGCTGGCGGCCGCTTGATATCATCAACAACCTGCTGGTGCCGGCGATGCGCGAAGTCGGTGAACTGTTCGGTCGCGGCGAACTGCTGTTGCCCTTTGTGCTGCAGTCGGCCGAGGTGATGAAACGGTCGGTGGCGCTGCTTGAACCCTACATGGAACGGATCGAAGGGGAAAGCCGGACCAGCCTGCTGCTGGCCACTGTCGCCGGTGACGTCCACGACATCGGCAAGAACCTGGTCGATATCATCCTTTCCAACAACGGTTACCAGGTGCATAACATCGGTATCAAGGTGCCGGCCGAGGAGATCATCGCCAGGGCGCAGGAGCTGCAGCCGGATGTCATCGGTCTCTCCGGGCTGCTGGTCAAGTCGGCGCTGCTGATGAAGGAGAATCTGGCCCAGTTCCGGCAGGCCGGGCTGAAGCAGCCGGTCCTGCTCGGCGGCGCGGCCCTGACCGCCCGCTACGTGGCCGATGACTGCGTCCCCTGTTATGATGCCCCGGTGGTCTACTGCGCCGATGCCTTCGCCGGGTTGAAGGCGATGCGCGAGTTCGAGGCCGGGACCCTGGTTGCGACGAAAGTGGAAGTTCGCGAAGCCGCTGCCGGCAGCCGTCCGGGGCCGCGTGCGGTGGAGATTGATCGTGAGATCGCGGTTCCCGAGGTGCCTTTTTTCGGCAGTCGCACCTGCAGCGAGGTCGATCCGGCCGAGGTTTTTCCTTTTGTCAATGAGCAGGCCCTGTTCCGTGGCCGCTGGGGCTACCGGCGCGGCAAGCTGAGTGCCGAGGACTACGCTGAACTGGTGGCGACCGAGGTGCTGCCGACCTATGAACGCTTCAGGCAGGAGGTACTGGAGAGCGGCCTGCTGCAGCCGCGGGTTGCCTGGGGCTATTTCCGTTGCCGCGGCGAGGGGGATGAACTGGTCCTGGAACATGAGGGGAGGGACTTCCACTTCGGCTTCCCACGCCAGGGTTTTGCTCCCCACCTCTGCATCAGCGATTTCTTCCACAATGAGGAAGAGGGGGGGGATGTCGCCGGGCTGTTCGTGGTCACTCTCGGTCCCGAACTGGCGGAAAAAACCCGTGCCCTCTACGCGGCTGCCAACTACAAGGATTACCTGCTCTGGCATGGTTTCGGGGTTGAGGTGACCGATGCCCTGGCCGAATACTGGCACCGCAAAATGCGTTTCGAGATGGGCATCGCCGAAGGCGAACCGGAGACCATCGGCGACTACGTGGTGCAGCGTTACCGCGGCAGCCGCTACGGTTTCGGATACCCGGCCTGCCCCGACCTGGAGCTGCAGCGACCGATTTTCGAGCTGCTGCAGCCGGAACGGATCGGCGTCAGCCTGACCGAGAACTGCGAGATGGTGCCGGAGATGACGACGTCGGCGCTTGTGGCGCATCACCCGCAAGCCAAGTATTTCGCCGTGTAGGCGATTGAAAAAGGCCCATCTGCGTCGTTCCCCTCACCTTCAGTCGCTGCGACGTAGCTGCCGCTACGCCTCACTCTTCAGGTTCGGGCGCCTAGCATCTGGACCTTTTTGAATCGCCTTGGGGGGGATAAAAAGATGGACTTGCGGCGTTACGCTCCGCCCTCAATCCTCGACGTAGCTGCCGCTACGCCTGCGGTTTCAGTTGTCGCAAGCCTTGCATCCGGGCACTTTCTCACCGCCTTGGGGATTGGAAGGCGGTACGGGTCGCAATGGCAGAGGTCGATTGAAAAAGGCCCATCTGCGTCGTTTCCCTCACCTTCAGTCGCTGCGACGTAGCTGCCGCTACGCCTCACTCTTCGGGCTCGGGTGTCTAGGAGTCTGTCGGACTATCCGGGCTGAAGCGAAAATTTGGCTGATTGAGGTCAGATTTCAGCTCATTTGAGGGCAATAGCCGTAGCTATTGATCGAAAAGGAGCTGGAATATGGGCCAATCAGACGGATTTGCAGCCAGTCCATGGATTGTTCGACAGACTCCTAGCATCCGGACCTTTTTGAAGGAACTGAATCATTTATCAGGAGGTTGTGTGATGTGGAAAAATCTTTTGGTCCTCATGTTGCTGCCGCTGCTGGCGGCCTGTTCGGTGGTGATGGCGACGTCTGGTCCCGAGTGCAAGGATCTGTCGGTCCTCAAGCGGGGCACCGACCGTTACCAGGTGCTGGCGGAGCTGGGACAGCCGGTGGCGACCGAGGTCGAGGCCGATGGCCGCAAGTGTGACATCTTCAAGTTCATGCAGGGACAGCATGGGGCGGTCAAGGCGGGCAAGGCCCTGCTGTACGGCGCCGCCGATGTTTTGACCTTCGGCGTGGCGGAACTCGTCACCACCCCGGTGGAGGGGGTGGCCGGCAAGGGGGCCGAGATCAAGGCTCGGGTCCTTTATGATGCTCAGAATCGGGTTGACGAAGTCCAGGTGCTGGGGGATGGCCGCTGGATCCCGGTGCAGAGCATCGGTGACGGGACCGGTCAGGGTTAGCCCTGTCGCGGGTCAGTCGAGGGGGTCGAAGATCTCTTTGCCGAGATAGCAGAGCGGGCAGCACCAGTCTTTCGGCAGCTCGTCGAAGCTGCTGCCGGCCGGGATGTCGGACATCGGGTCACCCTGCTGAGGGTCGTAGATATAGCCGCAGTTGGAACAGATGTAGCGCATGGCGTCTCCGTGGTGGGGGGCGGCTGAAAAGCACCAATCTACTTCGTTGTCCTTGTCTTCGTCGCTGCGGAGTAGCTGCCGCTACGCCTCACTCCTCAGCCTGCGTCCGCCTCGTATCTTGGCACTTTTGAGCCGCCCAGGTTTGGTCCAGGGCATCTCCGTGGTGGGGGGGGCAATCGAAAAGCACCCGTCTGCTTCGTTGCTCCCGTCTTCAGTCGCTGCGGAGTAGCTGCTGCGGGTCGTACTCGGCCCCTTGGCCTTTCTCCTTTAGCCTTTCACCCTTAGCCGCTTTTCCCCTAAATAATTCCGTCCAGATACTTCCTTATATCCGCCCGGATCGGCATGATGTAGGCGCTGGCACCGCGCGTCTTGACGAAATGCAGGGCACGCCTGGTGAACTGCCGGTTCCATTCCAGGGTTGGTTCGAAGTCGGGCGGGAAGAAGCCGTTGTTCTTGTTCTCCCAGTAGGCCTGGCTTTTTTCGGTCAGCACCGGGGCGATGCCCCACCAGATGTCGAGGCCGATCAGCAGGTCGGCCCAGATTTCCATGAAGCGCAGGTCGAAAAAGGGCTGGGTGAACAGTCCGTCGGCGCCGGCGTTCAGCTTGGCGCGGACATAGTCGAGTTCTTCCTTGACGCCGCTGCGGTAGGGGTCGAGGCCGGCGTAGATTTTGACGCCGGGCAGTTCCTGCTTCAGCCGGGAGATGAACTCGGTGACCGGGGTGCGGAAGGTGCGATGCAGCATGTCCTGGGGCGGATCGCCGGAGATGGCGAGGACCGCCGGGCAGCCGCTGCGACGGATGGTGTCGAGAAACGGCCAGTCCTCCTGCAGGTCGAAATCGATGGCGCGCAGATGCGGAATCACCCGTTCCACCTGCGGAGCGATGGCCTCCGCGGCGTCCCAGGCGCGCAGGGGAAACTGCAGCAGGTCGGGGATATTGATGGTCCGCACCCGGGGGAAATGTTCCCGCACGGTCTGCAGGTCGCGCTCCAGAACTTCGCGTGAGCGGGGCACCAGTTCGATCGCGAGATCGCCCATTTACCGTTGTTCTCCTCGGTTGAACCTGGCCGGTCTGACTCAGGTTAGAATAAGCAGGTAGCCGTCCGGGTCGTGAAGCCAGATTTCCCGGCGCTTGAACTCGTCGTCATCCAGTTCGTAGAGCAGGTGCAGTTGCTGCCGGTCAATGGCCCGCCGGGCCGCCTCCAGGTCGGGAAGCTCCAACTCCAGGGTCATCCCGACCCCCTTGGGGTGGCGATCAAGATGTTCAAACAGGGCCGGATGCGAAGCTTCCAGCGCCTGTTGCCGGCGGAAGAGGATTGCTGTATCGCCGCACAGCAACAACAGAACCCGGGGGAATTCCGGCGCCGGTTCAAAAGTTTCCAGTTGCAGACCGAGAATGTCACGGTAAAAAAACTCGGTCCGGTCGAGGTCGGCGACCGCCAGGGTCAGGGTCAGGCTCATGCAACGCTCCTTGCGGCTGTTTGTATCACGCCGGGAATGTGCTGGCAACCGAACCGCGGTTGACGCTGTTCGTTCGCCTGTGCTTTAATCCTGAATCGGTGAGTTCATCACCGGCGGATAGTGCAAGCCATTGCCCTGCCCGCGATCCCCGGAAATCGCCGGTGAACCTGTCATTTGAAAACCGTATTCAGGGCAGGCGCTTGCACTCTCCATCCGGCATAAACGCACTGATTCAGGTTGATCCCTGCAGTTGCGAAAGAGTCGACGACATGTCTCTTGTTTTCATCGGGCTCGGTGCCAATCTCGGTGACCGGCTTGCCAACCTGCGTCATGCCCGGACGGCCCTGGCCGCCATGACCGAGGTCCAGCTGGTCGGCAGTTCGCGACTCTATGAAACCGAACCGGTCGGCGGCCCCGAGGGCCAGCCGGCCTTTTTCAATGCGGTTTTACAGCTTCAGGTTGAACTTGACCCGTACCAGCTGCTGGAGCGGTGCCAGGACCTGGAGCGCGCCTGTGGTCGAAAACGTGAAACCCGGTGGGGGCCGCGCACTCTGGATATTGATCTGCTGCTGGTTGACGCCATGATCAGCCGCAGTCCGGAGCTGGAACTGCCTCACCCGCGCCTTGCCGGACGCGGTTTTGTGCTGGCGCCATTGCTTGATCTGGCGCCTGATCTGCCAATTCCGGGAAGCGGCGGAACGGTCGGCGATTTATGGCGGCGGGGAGAGCCCTGGACGGGGATCGCCTGCCGTGGAGACTGGTAAATGATCCGTCTGCTGCTGCTGGCGATTTTCGCCTTTCTGATTTACGCGATGGTTTCGGCCATCCTGCGGATTTTTCGTCGTGGACAGGGTCTGAACCCGCCGTCCCCGGCCGAGAAGAGCGACGCCGGGGAGGAGATGGTCAAGGATCCGGAGTGCGGTACCTACCTGCCGCGGAGCGACGCGCTGAAAGAGACGATAGCCGGGCACCCGCAATTTTTCTGTAGTACAGCCTGCCGGGACGCCTACCGTTCCCGGTCGAAATAAACCTGTCGGTCAAGGAGCAGAAGAATGAAATTTTTTATTGATACCGCCGAAGTTGACGAGATCCGCGCCGCCTGTGAGCTGGGCCTGGTCGATGGCGTCACCACCAATCCGTCGCTGATCGCCAAGAGCGGGCGCGATTTCAAAGAGGTGATCACCGAAATCACCGGCATCGTCGACGGACCGATCTCCGCCGAGGTGATTGCCCTCGATGCCCCCGGCATGCTGGCCGAGGGGCGGGAGTTGGCCAAAATCCACAAGAATATCGTCATCAAGGTGCCGATGACCGAAGAGGGTCTCAAGGCGACCCGGGTGTTTGCCGCCGAAGGTATCCGCACCAATGTCACGCTGATCTTCTCCCCGGTGCAGGCGTTGCTGGCGGCCAAGGCGGGGGCGAGCTATGTCTCTCCCTTTGTCGGTCGTCTCGACGACATCGGTCACGAGGGGATGGAAGGCATTGACCAGATTCGCAGCATTTTCGACAACTACGGCTATACCACCGAAATCATCGTCGCTTCGGTGCGCAGCCCGATGCACGTGCAGACCTCGGCCCTGCTCGGTGCCGATATCGCCACCATCCCCTTCAAGGTGATGCAGCAGCTGGCGCGGCACCCGCTGACCGATGTCGGTATCGAGAAGTTTCTGGCCGACCACAACAAGGCGCAGAAATAAGCATCTTTCCGCCTGCCGGACTGGCCCGGCACCGCTTCTCTGCTAGGAGTCTGTTGACTATCCATGGACTGGCTGTAAATCCGCCTGATTGGCCCATATTTCAGCTTCTTTTTGATCAATAGCTACGGCTATTGCCCTCAAATGAGCTAAAATCTGACCTCAATCAGTCAAATTTTCGCTTCAGCCCGGATAGTCAACAGGCTCCTGGACTGCAGGAAGTGGCGCCGGGCCTTTTTTGCTGTATGCTGGTCAGGCCTCTTGACGAAGACGCCGAAAAGGTCTAAAACTGCCAGGCGTATACCGTCTAAGATGCCGTTATAATGATGTTTTAAGTTTCGTCTGCCAGGCCTGGTGATGCCGGGAAACGAATTTTTCGGTGATATGATCTGACCAGTTTGCCTGTTTTTTTTGGGAGAGTATGGGGAGCGGGGCCTGAACCCGGATCAATGGCTGATTCGGGCTGCATGGCCCTGGAGGAAGAATTGTCCGCTGCGGAGGTCGGCATGCAGGTTCCAGGTATGCCGGTTCGATGTTGTCAGGTGCCGGCCCCAAGACCGGATAGACTTTTTCACAACCCATAGCTTGAGGTGAAGAACCCATGAACATTCACGAGTACCAGGCTAAGGCGATCCTGCGGAATTTCGGCGTGCCGGTTCCGGAAGGACATGTCGTCTACAACAGCAACTCGGCCCGCGACTGGGCCAAGCGTCTCGGTGACGGCCCCTGGGCGGTCAAGGCGCAGATTCATGCCGGCGGTCGCGGCAAGGGGGGCGGCGTCAAGATCGCCAAGACTCCCGACGAGGTGAAGCAGTTTACCCGCGACATGATCGGCATGACCCTGGTGACCCACCAGACCGGGCCCGAGGGCAAGCTGGTCAAGCGGGTGCTGGTTGAGGCGGGCTGCAACATCGCCGACGAATTCTACGTTTCCTTCCTGGTCGACCGTGCCACTTCCAAGGTGACCCTGATGGCTTCGGCCGAGGGCGGCATGGATATTGAGGAAGTCGCCGCCAATACCCCGGAGAAGATCTTCTTCGAGGCGATCGATCCGACTGTCGGCATGACCGCTTTCCAGGCCCGCAAGGTCGCGTTCAAGCTCGGCTTTGCCCCGGCCCAGGTCAAGCAGGCGGTGCCCCTGCTCAAGAACCTCTACACCGCTTTCGTCGAGGCGGACTGTTCGCTGCTGGAAATCAATCCACTGGTGCTGACCGCCGACGGGCAGCTCCTCTGTCTCGATGCCAAGATCAATTTTGATGACAATGCCCTCTTCCGTCACCTGCGCATTCGCGATCTTCGCGATTACGACGAAGAAGACATGATGGAGATCGAAGCCTCCCAGTACGATCTCTCCTACATCGCCCTCGACGGCAACATCGGCTGCATGGTCAATGGTGCCGGCCTGGCGATGGCGACCATGGATATCATCCAGTATTATGGCGCTTCACCGGCCAACTTCCTCGATGTCGGGGGCGGAGCGACCATTGAGCGTGTGACCGAGGCCTTCAAGATCATTCTCTCCGATGAAAAGGTCGAGGGAATCCTGGTCAATATCTTCGGCGGTATCATGAAATGCGACGTGATCGCCACCGGAGTGGTCGAAGCGGCCAAGCAGGTCGGTGTCAAGGTGCCGTTGGTGGTGCGCCTTGAGGGAACCAATGTCGATCTCGGCAAAAAGATTCTGGCTGAGTCGGGTCTCGATATCGTCAGTGCCGACGGCATGGCGGATGCCGCCGAGAAGATCGTCAAAGCCGTCAAGGCCGCCTAAGGAGAGTTCACAATGAGTATTCTGATCGATAAAAACACCAAAGTCATCACCCAGGGAATTACCGGTGCCACCGGCCTGTTTCATGCCCAGGGCTGCCGCGATTACTGCAACACCCAGATGGTCGGCGGGGTCACTCCCGGCAAGGGCGGCGGCGAGATCGACGGGTTTCCGATTTTCGATACCGTCGAAGAAGCGGTCGAGAAGACCGGCGCCAATGTTTCGGTTATCTACGTACCGCCGATCGGCAGCGCCGACGCCATCATGGAGGCGGTCGACGCCGGGCTCGACCTGGTGATCTGTATCACCGAAGGCGTGCCGGTTCTCGACATGGTCAAGGTCAAGAAGTACATGGAGGGCAAGAAGACCCGCCTGATCGGCCCCAACTGTCCCGGCGTCATCACCCCCGGGCAGTGCAAGATCGGCATCATGCCCGGTTACATCCACAAGCCCGGTCCGGTCGGGGTGGTTTCCCGCTCCGGCACCCTGACCTATGAAGCGGTCTGGCAGCTGACCAGCCGCGATATCGGTCAGACCACCTGTGTCGGTATCGGCGGAGACCCGGTCAACGGCACCAGCCACCTTGACACGCTGCAGATGTTCGAGGAGGATCCCGACACCGAGGCGGTGATCATGATCGGTGAGATCGGCGGCGACGCCGAAGAGAAGGCTGCCGAGTTCGTCCGTGACCACATGACCAAGCCGGTAGCCGCGTTCATTGCCGGCGCCACCGCCCCTCCCGGGAAGCGGATGGGCCATGCCGGTGCCATCATTTCCGGCGGCAAGGGCGACGCGGCGAGCAAGAAAGCCTTCCTGCGCGAGTGCGGCATCAGTGTTGCCGATTCTCCTGCGGAGATGGCCGAGGCGCTGCTCAAGATCTGGAAGCCCTGAACCGGGTTGACGTGATTCTGGACAAAGTAAAGGCGCCGGGACTGGTTCCCGGCGCCTTTGCGTTTGTGAGGTCGTCAACTCTGCGTTGCATCCCGCTTCGCTTGTGCGACGTCGCTGCCGCTACGTCTCCGCACTTATCGGGGGACGCCTTGATTTGATCCTGAATCCAATGCCTTGTAACGGTGGTCGATGCTGTTCCCGGTTGCACGGAGTTGACTTCGGTGTCCCGGGACACGTAGGATGAGAGGTTGAACCGTCGGTCTCGCGGAGGCGGGCGCAGAAGAGAAAGAGGAGCTGGCAGATGGCTCTGCTGAAAATAGTTCGTCATCCCGACCCGGTGCTGAAAAAGGTGGCTGCCCCGGTGACCGATTTTGATGCCGGGTTGCGGCGGTTGGCCGAAGACATGGCCGAGACCATGTATGCCGCGCCGGGAGTCGGCCTGGCCGCCCCCCAGGTCGGGGTTTCAAAACGGTTGATTGTTCTCGACTGCAGTCCCAAGGATGAAAAGCAGCTGGTGGTTGCCGTCAATCCGAAGATCGTTTTCGGCGAAGGGGAGTCCTGCGAAGAGGAGGGTTGCCTGTCGGTTCCGAGCTACTATGCCAAGGTTGAACGCAAGGCCCGGGTGCAGGTGCAGTACCAGGATCTGGAGGGCGTCGAACATCTGGTCGAAGTCGAGGGCCTGTGGTCGACCTGCTTCCAGCACGAAATCGACCATCTCGACGGCATCCTCTTCGTTGACCGGCTTTCACCGCTGAAAAAAAGCATCTTCCGCAAAAAGTACAAAAAAATTCTTGAACAGTTGGAGGAGCAGCTCTGATGCAGCCCGCTGATATCCGCACCGTTTTCATGGGGACCCCCGACTTCGCCTGCCCGTCCCTCGCGGGCCTGATTGATGCCGGTTGCAACCTGGTCGGAGTTTTCACCCAGCCCGACCGGCCGAGCGGTCGCGGTCGCAAGCTGACCCCGCCGCCGGTCAAGGTGCTGGCCGAGCAGCGGCAGATTCCGGTTTTTCAGCCGGAGAAGCTGCGGCGTCCCGAGGCGGTCGAACAGCTGCGGAGCCTCGCTCCGGATCTGGTGGTGGTGGTGGCCTACGGGCAGATCCTCTCCCGGGAAGTGCTGCAGCTGCCCCGCTTCGGCTGCATCAACGTCCATGCCTCGCTGTTGCCGAAGTATCGCGGCGCGGCGCCGATCAACAAGGCGATCATCGATGGTGAGACGGTCACCGGGGTGACCACCATGTACATGGATGAAGGGCTCGATACCGGAGATATGCTGATCCGGAAGAGTCTTGACATCGGTCCGAATGAAACCGCCGGCGAGTTGCACGATCGTCTCGCGCCGCTCGGTGCCGAGGCGATGCGGGAGACCCTGCAGCGGCTCTGTGCCGGGACCCTGGAACGGGTGCCGCAGAATGACGCGGAAAGCAGCTATGCCTCGATGATGAAGAAGGAGGATGGCCGCATCGACTGGAACCGCCCGGCGCGGCAGGTTCATAACCTGGTTCGCGGTCTTGATCCCTGGCCGTCGGCCTACACGACCCTCGATGGCCTGACCCTGAAGATTGCCGCGACCTCGGTGGTTGCCGGGACGGGAGAGCCGGGTATGGTGCTGCAGGCCTCCGCCGACGGAGTGCTGGTCGCCTGCGGGGAGCAGGCGCTGCTTGTCGGTCGGCTGCAGTTGCCCGGCAAAAAACAGCTTGCGGCGGCGGACTTTCTGCGTGGTCACGATCTTCCGCCCGGGACAAGGCTCGGCTGAGACAGGATGATTTAAAGGTGAATCAGGATTTCAAACCGCGCAAGCGGCTTTTTATCGCCCTGCTCGGTGGTGCCGGCGGTGTGGTGCTGGTCGTCGCTTTTCTGCTCTGGTGGGTGCCCTCGGTCGGGCTCGGCAACATCCATCCGGCCCTGCCGTTGATTTTCGGCCTGGTGCTGGGGGTGCTGTCGCTGGTTGTGGTCGGCGGTCTTGCCCTGCTGATCCTGACCCTGCTGACCGGGCGGGATCTGTTCTTCTCCGAGCGGCTGCGGCGGATTGTCATTCGCTATCTTTTCCCCGCCATCATCAACCTCGGCAAGTTGCTCGGTGTCGACCGTGATACCCTGCAGCAATCCTTCATCGCTCTCAACAACCAACTGGTGCGGGCCAAGAAGCTGCGGGTCCGTCCCGATCAGGCCCTGATCCTGCTGCCGCACTGCATCCAGCTGTTCGACTGCGATATCAAGATCACCGGCGATATCCAGAAATGCGTGCGTTGCGGACGCTGTGACATCAGCGGCCTGGCCGAAATCGCCGTCGAACGCGGGATCGATATCGCGGTTGCCACCGGCGGTACCCTGGCGCGCAAGATCATCGTCGACAAGCGTCCACGCTTCATCCTTGCCGTGGCCTGCGAGCGGGACCTGACTTCGGGTATTCGCGATTCCTATCCGCTGCCGGTTATCGGGGTTCTCAACCATCGCCCCAACGGCCCCTGCTTCAATACCCATGTCGTTCTCGACGAAGTGCGCCAGGTCCTGGGTGAACACGTGGTCGAAACTACGTGAATGCCCCTTGACCCGGGGGGGAACAATTCTTATCTTGCCGGAAAAGCCACCAATGCCGGTGGCCTTTTCTGACTCTGTGAGGACTCGACAATGAATGCTCTTCGAACTGCAGCCCTGATGACCCTGCTGACCCTGCTGCTGGTGGCGGCCGGTGGCGCCATCGGTGGACAGGGAGGCGCCACCTTCGCCCTGTTGATGGCCGCGGTGATGAACCTCGGCAGCTACTGGTTTTCCGACAAGATCGTGGTCAAGATGTACCGCGGCCGGGAAGTGCAGAGCGGTCCCCTCTTTGACGTGGTCACGGAACTCTGCCGGCGCAACGGTCTGCCGATGCCGCGGGTCTACATGCTGCCGCAGCAGGCCCCCAATGCCTTTGCCACCGGCCGCAACCCGCAGCACGCGGTGGTGGCCGCCACCGAGGGAATTCTGCAGATCCTTTCCCGTGACGAGTTGATGGGGGTGATGGCCCACGAGCTGGCGCACGTGCAGAACCGCGACATCCTCATCGGTTCGATCGCCGCCACCTTCGCCGGGGCGATTTCCTGGCTGGCGCACATGGCGCAGTGGGCGCTGATCTTCGGTGGCGGCCGTGATGACGAGGACAGCAACCCGTTGGCGCTGATCGGCATGATGATCCTGGCGCCGATCGCGGCGATGCTGGTGCAGATGGCGATCTCCCGTTCCCGCGAGTACCAGGCCGATGCAACCGGAGCGAAATTCTGCGGCAGTCCCTTCAGTCTCGCCAACGCCCTGCGCAAGCTGGAGGCCGGTAACCGGCGTCAGCCGATGGCAAAGGTCAACGAGGCGACCGCCCATATGTTTATCGTCAATCCGCTCAAGGGCGGCGGGATGATGGCGCTTTTCTCCACTCATCCGCCGATGGAGGAACGCATTCGTCGACTGGAGGCGATGACTGTCGGCTGAAACCGGCGGTTCCGTCATCCCTTCTCCTTCCGGGGAGTTTTTCGCCGGGTCTGTTGACTTTTTCCGCAAAAGGTTCCCTGTTTTATGCCCCGTTCTCCCCGCCCCCGCAACCTGTCAGATCCGCGACTCCTCGCCTTTGAGATTCTGCAGCGGGTCGAACAGGGCGCCTATGCCGACCTCGCCCTTGACGACGTTCTGCGTCGTCGAGGCGTTTCCGATCCACGTGACCGGGGGCTGCTGACCAAGCTGGTTTACGGCGTGCTGAGAAAGCGCGGGCGGCTCGATTATGTTCTGGCCCGACATTGTCGGCAGCCGCTGGGGAAGCTGGAAACGAAGGTTCTGCAGATCCTGCGGCTGGGCGCCTACCAGGTCCTTGAGCTGGAGCGTATTCCGCCATCGGCGGCGGTCAATACCAGTGTCAACCTGGCCAGGCAGGTCGGTCTGCAGCGCGCGTCCGGGTTCATCAACGGGGTCCTGCGCGGACTGTTGCGCGGTCTGCCGCAACTGGTCTGGCCGGATGAGCGGAAAAACCCGCTGGACCATCTGCAGCATGCCTGCTCGCTGCCGCGTTGGCTGGCGAAGCGCTGGCTGGCTGTTTACGGTGCCGAAACCGCCATCCGCCTGGCTGTGGCTCAGCTGCAGCCGGCACCATTGAGTCTGCGCTGCAACACCCTCAAGGTCAGTCGGGAGGAACTGCTTGCCGACCTTGAACGACGGGGAATCGCGGCACGCGCCTGCCGGTTCGCCGCGGAGGGCGTGGTTCTTGATGACCGCCGCGGGTTGGAGGTGTTGCCCGCCGACTGGTTCCAGGTGCAGGATGAGGCGAGTATGCTGGTTGCGCCCCTGCTGGGGGTGCGGTCGGGAGAAACAATTCTTGACTGCTGTGCCGCCCCGGGGGGCAAAACCACCCATCTGGCGGCATTGGGAGACAACCGGTTGGCGATCACCGCCCTTGACCTGCATCCGCAGCGGGTCGAATTGATCCGTGCCGGGGCGCGGCGTCTCGGTTGCGCGGGGATTGAGGCGTGTGTCCGGGACATGACACAGTCTGCCGATTTTCCCGCTCCGGCCGGTTTCGATCGGGTTCTGGTCGATGCCCCCTGCAGCGGCCTTGGCGTCTTGCGCCACAACCCGGAAACCCGTTGGCGGCGAAAACCGGAATCCCTGGGCGAGTTGTCAGCCCTGCAGGGCGCCATCCTGGGCCGGGCAGCGGAGCTGCTCAAGCCGGGCGGAGTCCTGGTCTATTCGGTCTGTACCGTCACCGAGGAGGAGACCGGCCAGGTGCTGGAGGGTTTTCTCGCGGCTCATCCGCAGTTTGTCCTGGAGGATCTCCGCGAGGTCATGCCGCAGTGGGCGGAGCTGTGTGACAGACAGGGCTGCCTGTCGACCTGGCCCCGCCATCCGTTCCTCGACGGCTTCTTTGCCGCCCGCCTGCGCCGCAGGATCTGAGCTTCATTTCCGCTGCCGGACGTGATACAAAGCAGGGTATTGAAAAAGGCATGTCCCCTCAGGCTGAGCAAAAATGTCCAGATGCAAGGCGTCCGCACACCCGCGGAATAAGGCGCACCGGAAGGTACGTCGTTGGCGCGGGGGAAGGACAACGCAGCAGATGGACGTTTTTCATCAGCCTGATGACATTCCCAACCAGGAGCAGACCATGGTCAAGATAGCCCCCTCGATTCTCTCGGCCGACTTCGGTCGTCTTGCCGAAGAGATTCAGGCCGTCGCCGCCGCCGGCGCCGACTATATCCACGTCGATGTCATGGACGGGCATTTCGTGCCGAACATCACCATCGGGCCGCTGGTGACCGTTGCCGCCCGTCAGGCGACGGAGCTGCCGGTCGATGTCCACCTGATGATCGAAAACCCTGATCTTTACATCCCCGAATTCGCCAAGGCCGGTGCCGACATCATCACCGTTCACCAGGAGGCGGTCGCCCATCTGCACCGGACCGTGCAGCTGATCAGGAGTCTGGGGAAAAAAGCCGGGGTTTCGATCAACCCGGCCACGCCGGTTTCCAGTCTCGACGTGATTCTGGAAGATCTCGACCTGGTGCTGGTGATGAGTGTCAATCCGGGGTTCGGCGGACAGGGATTTATCGACAGCGCGCTGGGCAAGATCAGCCAGTTGCGGCAGATGATCGACAGCCGCGGCCTGGCGACTGAAATCGAGGTGGATGGCGGAGTCAAGATCGACAACATCGGTCGGATTGCCGCGGCCGGTGCTGATGTGCTGGTGGCCGGCAGCGCGGTCTTCGGCAGTGATGACTACACGGCGACCATTGATCAGCTCAAGGCCAATGCTGTTGCGCAGACCTGACGTTCGCGATTCGGGGATTGTTGTGATCGTGGAGGTTGCAGCGACGGGCCCTGCCCGGATCTGCCGGTTGAGGAGTCGCGAATCCAGGGGGGGGTCAGGAAAGGGTCTCGGCTCTCAATATGGCATCGAGTTCGCCCCGCTCGTCGAGGGTGAAGAGTTCGTCACAGCCGCCGATCCCGCTGCCGTTGATAAAGATCTGCGGTACTGTCCGGCGTTCTGAACGCTGGACCATTTCCTGCTCTTTCTCGGGGTCGTCGCTGATCTCATACTCGACGAAATCGACCCCCTTGATTTTCAGCAGTTCCTTGGCGCGGCGACAATAGGGGCAGTAGTTTCTGGTGTAGATTTCGATACTGCTCATGGTGATGCTC
Source organism: Geothermobacter hydrogeniphilus (assembly GCF_002093115.1). Taxonomy (NCBI): domain Bacteria; kingdom Pseudomonadati; phylum Thermodesulfobacteriota; class Desulfuromonadia; order Desulfuromonadales; family Geothermobacteraceae; genus Geothermobacter; species Geothermobacter hydrogeniphilus. The sequence goes on from NZ_NAAD01000004.1 coordinate 110,289, forward strand.
CCGGTTTTCATGGCAATCTGGCAGAAGTTCGATTTTACCTGTTCATTGCCGACATGCAAGTCCCGATTGCAGGTGACGTGAATTCAGGGCTGTAAAGCCGGAGATCCAATCTGATTCCCCGATGTGGAGGCTGTGATGTCGATTCGTCTGCTGTGGCTCCTTTTCCTGCTCCCGGTCCTGGTTGGATGCGCAGGCTTCGGAGGGGCTCTCGAGACCCCTCGCAAGACGTTCGAGTCGGATAATGTCGATTTTATGCAGCGCCTTCGCTGGAAGGATATCAACGGTGCCGCGCAGCATGTCGCCAAGCCCCGGCGCAAGGCGTTTCGGGATCTGTTTGTTGGCCAGGATGACCTCAAGATCACCGATGTACGGCTTGATTCGGTTGAATTTTCCGAGGATGGTGAAGAGGTTGACAGCACGATCGTGATCGAATACTACCGTCTGCCGTCGACTCGGGTGCGGACCCGGCGCTATGAACTGCATTGGACCTTTTTCAATGCCGATCAGCCGACCCCTGTCGGTTGGCAGATCACCAGTGATATTCCCCCGATTCCCTAGTCTTTCAGCCCCATTCCGGGAGCCAAAAAGGGCTTGATTTAGGCCCCTCTGCTGTGGTAATTAACTGCATACTGTATACAAAATCAGGGGAAGTTGACGGCCTTTATCGGACGCTCTTTCCCTTTTTTCAGGCAGTTTGACGCTCCCTGCAGGGTCGGGGTGCGGTTTGCTTTTGGAGGTAGACTTTGTCTCAGGTTATTTTTTCCAGCTGGGGTCGGCAGATCGTCGATAACCGCCAGGGCGGTGAAACGGATCTTGCTTCGCTGAAGCTGAAGCTGCCGGACCGCTACCTTGAGAACGGTGCTATCGGCGCCTTCATGGGTTGGGACGGCATTATCGTACTCGACAGGGAAACCGATATTGTCGCCATGGCCGCTGAATATATGAAGCGGGTCCAGGAGAAGTACTGTTGCGCCAAGTGTTCTCCCGGCAAGAAAGGGACCCGGGTGCTGCAGGATACCCTGGCCCGCATCGTCTCCGGTCACGGCGAGGAGCGGGATCTGGAGATTATCGAGGGCTTGTCGGCACTGCTCGACAACTGCAAGTGTACCCTCTGCATGACCTCGGCGCTCCCGGTTTTCGATACCGTCAAGTATTTTCGTGACGACTACCTCGCTTACATCCGCGGTCGGCGCAAAGCGAAACCGGCCGCTTCCTATCACGACAAGTTGACCGCGCCCTGCATGGACCGCTGTCCGGCGCATATTGACATCCCGTCGTACATCGAAGAGATCAAGAATCGCCGTTTCGACGAATCGCTTGACGTCATCCGCCGCAACATGCCGATTCCGGCGGTCTGCGGCCGGGTCTGCCCGCACCCCTGCGAAAGCGCCTGCCGGCGCGCGCTGGTTGATGAACCGATCAGTATCATGGTCCTCAAGCGGGTGGCGGCCGATCATGAGTGGATGCATCACAAGCAGCCGCCGATGGCGCCTGCCGGCAGCAGGGAAAAAACCGTCTGCGTGATCGGCGGCGGCCCCGCCGGCGTTTCCTGTGCCTACTACCTGGCCCTTGAGGGCTACAAGGTCACCATCCTCGACATGCTTCCGGAGCCCGGCGGCACGGTCGCGGTCGGTATTCCCGACTATCGCATGCCTCGTGATCTGCTGCGGCGCGAATACGAAATCGTGCAGGGCCTCGGCGTCGAGATCAAGTTCAATACCAAGCTCGGCCGCGATATTTCCCTGAAACAGGTCAAGGAACAGTACGACGGCGTTTTTATCGGTGTCGGCGCCTTCCGTTCCAAGCCGATGGGGGTTGAGGGGGAAGACCAGGGTTACGAAGGCTTCTCCGAAGGCGGCATCAACTACCTGCGTGCCGTGGCACTCGGCCAGCCGATCAAGACCGGCAAACGGGTGATCGTGGTCGGCGGCGGGAATACCGCCATCGACTGTGTGCGGGTCGCCCTGCGCGAGGGCGCCGAGGACTCGATCCTGGTCTATCGGCGAACCCGCAAGGAGATGCCGGCGGAATCCTATGAGGTCGATGATGCCGAGGAGGAGGGCGTACAGTTCGAGTTCCTGCGCAATCCGACCCGGCTGGTGCACGAGAACGGCAGGATCACCGGGGTTGAGGTGGTCAAGATGGAACTCGGCGAGCCGGACGAGTCGGGTCGTCGTCGTCCGCAGCCGGTGCCCGGCAGCGAGTACGTGATCCCCTGTGACATGGTCATCCCGGCCATCGGCCAGGACCCGGATCTTTCCTTCCTCGAAGAGGATAATCTCGGCATCGAAACCACCCGCTGGAACACCATCGTGACCCGCGGCGGGGTGTTGATGACCGACTGCGAGGGCGTTTTTGCCGGTGGTGACTGTGAAATCGGACCGATGACCGTGGTCGCTGCGGTCGGCCAGGGGCGCCGTGCCGCCCGCGCCATGGCCCGCTATCTCGAAACCGGCAGGACCTTCCTCGACGAGGCCGATGCCATGGAAGACCTGGTGAACAATCTTGGTGTGTTCGACAAGGATGAGCCGGTCGGTCTGGCCGGCGGCACCCATCGCGAGCATCAGCCGAAGATCAGTGGTCCCGAGCGGGCCAGGGGGTGGGACGAGATCGAACTGGCGATGCCGGAAACCCAGGCGGTGCGTGAGGCGGAACGTTGCCTGCGCTGCTACCGGGTCGGCATGGTGGCGGTTGGGTAACAAAGCAGTTCGACTGAACGGACCGCTTCCGGGTCCATACCAGTATCGATTGAAAGTGAAAGTAGCCAATGGTCAATCTGAAGATCGACGGAAAGACAGTTGAAATAGAGCAGGGGGCGACGATTCTGGCCGCCGCCGAGAAGGCCGGTATCCGCATTCCGACCCTCTGTTTCCTGAAAAAAGTTTCGCCGACCGGGGCCTGCCGGATCTGCGTGGTCGAGATCGAAGGAGTCGCCAAGCCGATGGCGGCCTGTCACACGCCGGCTGTTGACGGCATGGTGGTGACCACCCAGAGTGAAAAGCTGTACGCCACCCGCAAGCAGATCATTGAACTGCTGCTGGTCAATCATCCTCTCGATTGCCCGGTCTGTGACGCCGGCGGCGAATGTGAACTGCAGAATATCACCTATGAATTCAATGTGACCCGGCAGTCCTTCGAGGCCGAGGATGTCAGCCCTGGGACCATTGATGGCTGGCCGCTGATCCAGCAGGTGCCGAACCGTTGCGTGCTCTGCGAAAAATGCGTCAAGGTCTGTCACGAGGTGGTCGGCGCCAGTGCCCTGTTCACCAACGACAAGGGAGACAAGGCCTTTATCGACAAACATCTCGACCTCTGCGAATACTGCGGCAACTGCGTCCAGGTCTGTCCGACCGGGACGATGATCTCCAAGACTTTCAAATTCCGCGCCCGGCCCTGGGAACTGCGCAAGACCGCGACCGTCTGCACCCTGTGCAGCGGCCAGTGTGAAACCGAGGTGCAGACCAAGGGCAATGAGATTTTCCGCGTGGTCGCCGAAGACGGCTGCGGCAGCAACGACGGCAACCTCTGCATCGGCGGGTTTTTCAGCCACGGCTACGTTGCTTCCGACCGTCGCCTGACGGCCCCGCTGCTGAAACAGGACGGCATCCATCAGCAGCCGGTCTCCTGGGAGGAGGCGTTGTCCCGGGTGGTGGAAAAGGGGCGCGCCGCGGGCGGGGCGGCCTGTGCCGGACTGGGTTCCCCGCGCCTGACCAACGAGGAGAATTATCTCTTCCAGAAACTTTTCCGGGCTGGACTGGGCAGCAACAATCTCGACAGCGAGGCCCGGTTCGGTTTCCTGCGCGGGATGATGACTCTGCGTGACCAGCTCGGGCTCGGCGGTGCCAGCAATCGGTATGATCGCATCGGCTCGGCGGCGGCGGTGCTGGTTTTCGGTGCCGACGTGACTGCCGAGGCCCCCCTGGTTGACTGGCAGATTGAGCGTGCCTGCCGCCAGGGTGACGGCAAGCTGATGCTGGCCAACATGCGACGGGTGAAGCTGGCTCGACATGCCAATATCTTCCTGCAGTACAAGCCGGGCAGTGAAACCGGCCTGGCGCTGGCGCTGGCCCGGTTGATTGTCGACAAGGGGCTGGCCGATGAGGATTTCCTCAATCAGTATCTTGCCGACCCGGCAGCCCTTGAGCAACTGAGGACGGTTGATATCGATCAGGCGGCTGCCGCGGCCGGGGTTTCCCGGGCGCTGCTCGAAGAGGCGGCCGATCACATCGGCGGTGCTGAATCGGTCGCCATCATTTTCGGCGGAGACCTTCTCAAGGGTCGTCAGACCGAAGCCGCCACGGCCGCTCTGGCCGATCTGGCCCTGGTGTCGGGGGCCCTGCACGGCGATGTCGGCGGTCTGTTCCCGCTCGATGAAAAAGGCAACATGCAGGGCGTGGTTGACATGGGAGTGGCTCCCGAGTTGCTGCCCGGCCAGCAGGATTACGCCACCGCCAGGCTGCGGTTTGAAAAGGCCTGGGGGGTAAGCCTGCCGAACGGCGGGCGTGACGCCGCCGCCATCCTTGAAGGCATCGAAAAGGGTGAAATCCGGTTTCTCTATCTGGCCGGGGTTAACCCCCTGGTTGATTTTCCCGAGAGCGGCCGCTGGCGTCAGGCCCTTGACAAGGTTGATTTCCTGGTAGTTCAGGACATCCTCGCTTCCGAGTTGACCGAATGCGCTGACCTGGTTCTGCCCGGTGTCAGTTTTGCCGAAAAGAGCGGTACGGTGACCAGCCATGACGGCCGTCTCGGTTATCTGCAGCCGGCCCTGAAGCCTGTGGGAGAGGCCCGCCCTGATGGTCAGATCTTTGCCGAGCTGCTGGCGTTGCTGGGTGGTGCCCCGCTGGAGGCCGCGGCCTTGCAGGCCGAGATCAAGGATCTTTGTGGTCTCTACGAAGACGTCTGTTTCACCGGCCGGGGCCGCAGAAGCTGTCAGAAACTTCCCTGGCAGCCGCAGCCGAAACAGCTGAAAGTCCTTCCCGTGTCCCCGGCAGGCCCGGTTGAAGGTCTGCAACTGCTGGCCGGAACGATCCTCTTTCAGTTCGGTAGTACCACCACTTATGCTCCCGGTCCCGCCGAGGTGGCGCCGGCCGGGTACATCGAAATGAATCCGCAGGATGGAAAAGCCTGTGGCGTTCGGGACGGCGGTCGGGCCAAGTTGACGACCAGTACCGGCAGTGCCCTGGGTCCGGTCCGTTTCAGCGACGCGGTCCCGCAGGGGCTGGTGTTCGCCCCGGTGCATTTCGCCGATGTCAACGTGCAGCAGGCGATTCCGATCGACAGCTGCTACGTGGCGGTGGAGATCAGTAGGCCTTAGCCACGGGCTGATCATTTTCTCCACAAGAGTTTTTTTTCAGGTAAAATCAGGGCGCCCGGTCGCATGACCGCGGCGCCCTTTGCATTGACCTGAATCCGTGGATTCATTCACCGACACCGGACCAGGCACTGGTTCGAATCATTTTCGGAGGTTTGAGATGAAAACCGTCAGTTGTGATTACCGGGAGATGATCGCCTACAGCGAGGAGAAGGCCAACAAGGTGGTCATCGCCGAACTGGATCATTCACGCACCACCCTCTGGTGCCTGTTGCCGGGGCAGCAGATCAAACCTCATGAACATGCCGGCGATCACGTCTGGTCGGTGCTCGAAGGCAGCGGTAGTTACCTCAGTGATGACGAACCGCTGCCGATCACGCCAGGCAGTCTGGTGGTGGTCCCGGCCGGCAAACCGCACGGGGTGATCAACAATGGGCGGCAGGGGTTGGTTTTCCTGAGCATTTCCGCGGGATAGGGAGGTTTTCGACATGAATCGTCATCGCCGGATTCCGCTGTCGAAGCGTTCCCGCCAGGTGACTCCGTTTCTGGCCATGGAGGTGATGGAGCGGGCCAGGGAATTGCAGGCCGCGGGACGGGAGGTTATCTATCTGTGCCTGGGTGAGCCCGATTTTGCCACGCCGCAACCGGTGGTTGAGGCCGTGGTCGAGGCGGTCAGGGGGGGAGATACCGGTTACACCCATTCTCTCGGTCGGCTCGACCTGCGTGAAGAGATCGCCGCCCATTATCAACAACGTTACGGGGTTGATGTTGACCCCGAGCAGGTCCTGGTTTCGGCCGGGACCAGTCCGCTGATGCTGCTGCTGTTCGCCGCCCTGCTCGATCCCGGCGACGAGGTGATTCTGCCCGATCCGAGCTACGCCTGTTATCCCAATTTCATCACCTTCTTTGAGGGGTTGCCGCGCTATCTCAAGACCCGCCCGGAAGATGCTTTTCAGCCGCGGCCGGAGGTGGTGCGGGCGGCGATCACCGACCGCACCCGGGCGTTGCTGATCAACTCCCCCTCCAATCCGGCCGGTTCGGTCATGCCGCCCGCCTGGCTGGAGCAGTTGGCGGAGTTGCCGGTGCCGGTGGTTTCCGACGAGATCTACCACGGGCTGACCTATCAGGGAGAGGAGCGCTCAATCCTCGAGTACAGCTCCGAGGCTTTCGTCCTGGGCGGATTTTCCAAGACCTATGCCATGACCGGTTGGCGGCTCGGATACCTGATCGCTCCCCGTTCATGTGTTCGCACCCTGCAGAGCCTGCACCAGAATTTTCTGATCAGTGCCAATAATTTCGTTCAGGCCGCCGGAATCGCCGCCCTGCGCCACTGCGGCGACGATGTCGAAAGGATGCGCGCGGCCTATGATGCCCGCCGCCGGCACCTGTTGGGACGCCTGCCGGAACTGGGACTCGGGGTTGAACGTGATCCGGTGGCAGCTTTTTACGTGCTGGCCGACGCCCGGCATATCAGCACCGATTCCAAGGCGCTGGCGCTGGAGCTTTTGGAACAGACCGGCGTTGCCCTGACGCCGGGCGTCGATTTCGGGGCGGCCGCCGAAGGGTTTCTGCGTTTTTCCTATGCCAATTCGATTGCCAATATCGATCGGGCGATTGAACTGCTCAAGGAGTACTTCGGGCGGCGCGGCTGGTTGCCCTGAGCTGACGTGTCAGCAGGTCAATGTTCGTGGTAGCCGAGCACCACCAGCAGGCAGGAGCCGTTAGCGATGACATTGATCCCCGCCTGTTCAGCGTTGCGCACCGCTTCCGGATCTTCGGCGCCGGGTTGCATCCAGATATGTTCAATGCCCCTGGTGATGGCCATCTCGACAACGGTGCGGGTGACCTCCGGCGGGGTGATCACCGAGATGCTCTTCACCTCCGGGGGAAGCTGCGCCACCGAGGCGACGCAGGCCTGCCCTTCGATGGTTTCTGCGACCGGGTTGACCGGAATCACCCGGCGATCATTCTGCAGATAGCAGCGCAGCACCTTGTTGCCGTACTTGTGAGGCCTGGTTGAGGCACCGACCACGCCGAAGGCCGGCTGGTCGAGAAAACGGCGGATCTTCTCTTCGATGGTCATGGATTTCTCCTTGGCGGTCATGGTGCCGATTCTACGCGTTTCGACGCCCGTGGGCAAATCATGCTGCCCGATCCCCATTCTGCACCGTTTGTCGCGGGAAAAAAAACTAAAATCAATTCCTTTCGGGTCGATAAGAAAAGAGCGGGGAAGGTGGCGCAGGCTTGCCCCTGCCCGGTGCAACCAGGAAAGGAACAGTTTTGGGTTACGTACTGCTCGATGATCTGCAGGCGGGAATGGTTCTCGGTGACGACCTGTTCACCGAAAAGGGCCAGTTTGTTCTTGCCAAGGGAGTCGAACTGGAAGAACGTCATCTGCAGGCCCTGCGTCGGTTCGGCATCCTCGAAGTGGATATTGTCGGAACCTCGCAGTCCGAACTCGATGGTGGCGAACTCGACCCGGTACTGATCGAAGAGAGTGTCCGCTTCCAGCAGGCCCGCTTCAGTCTTAATGATCGTGACCACGAGGTGGTCTCCGAAGTCTTCGAGCTTGCCTGCGAGCAGACCGCCAGGCGACTGCAGTCCGGCTGGAAACCCGCGGTCGCCAACCTTCCGGAGACTCTTGGAGAGGATCTCGACTGGAGCAACAAGCCCACCTCGGAAGACCTGGTCCGGGGCAAGGTCAAGCTCGCTTCGCTGCCGGACGTCTACAGCAAGATTGTCGAGGCGCTGAATGTCCCGGGCTGCGCCGCAAATCACCTGGCGGAGATTGTCAGTAAGGACAGCAGTATCTCGGTCCGGCTGCTGAAGCTGGTCAACAGTGCCTTCTACAGTCTGACGAGCAAGGTTGATTCCATCTCCCGCGCGATCACCCTGCTGGGCACCCGGGAACTGCTGAGCCTGGCTCTGGGGATTTCCATCGTCCGTCTGTTCCGCACGATTCCGACCGAACTGATCGATATGGAGGCCTTCTGGAAGCATTCCATCCGGACCGGTCTTTTTGCCCAGCAGCTGGCCCGTCGCAAGGGGCTGGAAGAAACCGAAATGTTCTTTGTCGGCGGCCTGCTGCATGATATCGGTCGCCTGGTGATGCTGGTGGAGATACCGGAGTTCTATGCCCGGGCCCTGGTGACGGCGCAGCGGGAAGGGTTGGCCATCTACCAGGCTGAACGTCAGGAACTGGCCTACGACCATGGACAGATCGGCCGCATGCTGGGCGAGTTGTGGCGACTTTCCCGGACCCTCAGTCAAATGATCGGTTGGCACCACAAGCCGCAGGGGGATCGGTTCTCGGAAGAAACCTGCATTGTGCACCTGGCCGATTTCATGGCCCATGCCCTGGGCGCGGAAACCAATCTGGCAAGTTCCATTTCACCCTTCAACCCCAGGGCCTGGGAGGTCATCGATCTGCCGACCAATATCCTCGCTCCGGCCAGTCAGCATGTCGAGCGTCATTTCATCGATATCTCGCGTACCTTCCTTGCAGACGATTGACGGTTTTTTCGGGCCGTAACCCGCATGTTCAACCATTGACCATCGGCATTATGCCGCCGTTGTTCACCCCTGTTTCGGTTGCCGGAATCGGTGTCCCCCGCGGCGACAGTGGAAAAGATCGTCGACTGAATAGCAATCCCTCTGGCTGATGTTATGCTTTTTAAGCGATATCAACATCCTACGGAGGTGCATCCATGGAACAAGCAGTAATCCGCTGGACCCTTCTGCTGTCGGCCCTGGTTTTTCTGGCCGGCTGCAGTTCAACCCAGATGGCCGCGACCTGGCATGATCCGAATGTGCCGAGCGGATCGGTGAAAAAGGTCTTTGTCATTGGTGTCGCCAAGGATCAGCTCAATCGACGCCTGGTGGAAGACAAGTTTGCCGCCAAGCTGGCTTCGCTGGGAAGCAGGGGCGTGCAGAGTTATAATTATTTCAGTGATACCCAGCTTAAGGATGACAAGGACGCGGTGATGACCAAGGTCAGGGAGCTTGGTTGTGACGCGGTGTTGGTTACCATGGCAACCGGCAGCCGGACCGAAACAGTTATTACCCCCGGCCGGACCTACGGCACGGTCCGTGGTGACAGCTATCGCTATGAACGCCGCCGTTACACACCTTCCGATCGTTCCCGGCGTGGATGGGATGATTATTATCGGAGCAGTTTCGATATCACACACGAACCGGTGACCAGTACGGATTTCAAGATAGTAACCATGGAGAGCAACCTCTATAACCTGGACAAGAAACTGATCTGGTCAGCCCAGGCTGAAACCGTGATCGACAAGCCGGTCGGTGAGCTGATTACCGAATTTGTCGATGAAGTCGGCAAGGATATGGCCGCCTCCGGTCTGTTCTGAGCGGTCAGGCAGGTCTGCTGTGCAAACGCCCCGTCGGGTTTTCCGGCGGGGCGTTTTTAATTCGTGCGTTCAGGCGGGATGGCGAGAGTGTTTTCCGTGGGATCAGCGCGGAGGTTGGATCATCAGATCGAGGTCTTCCAGCAGGGCCTGCAGGTCTTCTTCGTGCTCAACCTCCTGTTCGATGATCTGCAGGGCGATGTTGTAGGTGATCGGATCCTTGCCTTCGGTCAGCTTCATCAGGCGGTCATAGACGCTGATGGCGCATTGCTCGGCCTTGATGTTCTGTTCCAGGAGGGCGCGGACAAAGGGGTTGTCGGGGGCGTCGTAGCCGCAGTTGGTCCACTTGAACCAGTCTTTGGGGGTGGTCAGCGGCGTGCCGCCCAGCTGGATGATGCGGTTGGAAACCAGCTCGGCGTGTGCCAGTTCCTCGGTGGCGTGCTGCAGCAGTTCGGCGATGATGGCATCCTTCATCGGCCCCTTGGCGATCTTGGCCCCGAGCCAGTACTGGTAATAGGCCAGCCACTCGTCGGCGAAGGCCTTGTTGAGAGTTTTCAGCAGTTCATCGGCATCCAGACCGATGATTTCTCTTCCCCTGGTTCCCATGAAATCCTCCATTTTTCAAGCGGTTAGCGATTTATTGGCAGATAAATCAACTCTATCGCGAGAAGGGTGATTGTCAAATGGAGGTGAGAAAGAAGGCCTGAATCAGTGAACCCGTGATCGGCAATCAGCACAATGTTCTTCTCCGCCGTGCTGATTACACGTGCGCCGTCACGAGCGGATGATGGATGGCGCGGGGCATGGTAAAATGCACCGGTAAGCACCCCGCGCGGGCAACACTCCAACAGGAACTCACTGACTCAGGTGGAAGGAATCCAGCTCCCATGACCAAGCCCAACACCGATGCCGGTATGCCGATCGCCATCACTCTTGACCCGGGAACCTACGATCGCTGCGCCTGTGGCGGTTCGCAGAACCTGCCCTTCTGTGACGGCAGTCACTCCTCTGACGGTCCCCGGCCGATCCGCTTCAAGATCACCCGGCGGCAGAAGGTTTATCTCTGCAGCTGCGGCAAAACCGGCAATCGGCCCTTCTGTGACGGGGGCTGCGGGTTCAGTCCCGACAGCGAAAGCTGATCACTCGCAGTGTTTTCGTGCCGGCAGGCATATTGCCGCCCTGGTTCGTCCCTGGCGGGAGCCATGCGTGTAGCCGACCACCGCGAAATTCTCTGACAGCTTCCGGGCCAGCGCCTCATAGGCGGGGTTCCTGCTCCGCACGCAACTGGACAGGTGTACCACCTCGACTCCGAGCTGTTTCAGCCGCTCGATCTTTTTGTCCAGTGCCCCCCCGTCATGCGTGAAGGCGACCAGCCGGGCCTCCGGTCCGTAGGGGGCAAAGGCGTCTTCTCGTTGGAAAAAGGCGCCGAGGCAGCCCTTGCCGGTGCATTTGTCGAGGGTTGTCTTGTGGACAATGATGGCGATTTTCATTTTGTTGTCGAAAAGAAAGGGTTGTTACCCGAGCCCGATGGCAATGCCTGGCGAATAGCGTTGCGACTGCTGGCCGCCCGCCGATCCTGCAAACCTCTGGTGCGGGGTCCGGTGCTGTTCATGCGCTGTCGTCGCGGAGCTTTTCATTGCCGTTTCCCGGCCGCCAGCCCTGCCGGCCCACATGCACAATGAGAGTGCTCATGTAGCTGAGCGGGACCGGTTGCCAGGTCTCGAGATTGTCGATCAGCAGTTCGCCGTTGCCCTGCTCGATGCAGCTGACCAGTCGGGCGGAGCCGAGCAGGCCGCGTTCTTTCAGGAGCTTGCGGAGAGCGCTGATCATCCCGCCGGCCTTGTAGAGTACCAGGGTCTCGCAATGGTCCAGCGCCCCGGCAACCAGTTCCATGTCGGTGGCCGACATCAGGGTCAGGCGATCCTCCTGCAGAGTGAGGGGGACGCCGAAACGGCTGGCGCCGGTCTGAAAAGCGCTGATTCCGGGGACCACGTGAATTCGCTCCCGGGGGAGCTGTTCCGTCAGCCCCTGCATGAGGTAGGAACTGGTGGCAAAGATCAGGGGGTCGCCGAGGGTTGCCTGGACCACGGCACGTCCCTGCCGGCAATGGTCCGTCACCTGCGCGGCCAGCTCCTGCCAGCGGGCGCGGGTGGCCTGATCATTGCGCTGCATGGGATAGCTGACACAGAGCAGTTGCTGATCCCGCAGGAACGGCCGGATCGTCTCCAGGGCCAGGCTGCGATCGGCTCCCCGGGCGCGGGGAACAATCACCAGATCGGCGCTCTCGATGATCCGGGCGGCGCGCAGAGTCAGCAGGTCCGGAGCGCCGGGACCGACGCCGACGGCGTAGAAGTGCCCGGACAGGGCGGGGCTGGCTGGATTCATCCGTTGCTGGCCTCCCGGAAGTAGCGGTTGAGTTTCAGGACATTGTCGAAACTGTGCGTGTTGGCGCGGGAGAAGAGCAGTTCGTCGACCCGCAGAAACCGGGCATCAAGTCGCTTCAGCGGACCACGTTCCGCGGGCGGGAGGGGATTCTTGTTCATCGGTCCAACCTGGTAGATGTAGACATCCGGCTGCCGGGCGAGGACCGATTCCGGGTTGAAACGAACCAGTTTGCGCTGGCTCGGGGCGAGCAGAACACCTCCTGCCCGGTTGACAATGTCGGCCACGATGTGACCGCTGCCGGCAACGATGAGCGGCATGGCGGTTATTTCAAAGATCACTTTCGGCGTGGTGGTGAGCGGTCTGAGATCGGTCAGTTTCTGCCGCTGGCGGGCAATCAATCGTTTGCCGGCGGTTGGTTTGTCCAGCGTCGCCGCCAGTTCGCCGATCTGCTGCAGGATTTCATCGAGGGTGCGGGGGTGATAGGTGAAAACCGGTGCGTCGATCGCGGCTGCCATCTGCTCTGAGAAAAACCGATTGGAGGAGATAATCAACAGGTCAGGGGCGAGTGAACGGATAATCTCCAGGTTGGGATGAATGTGTGAGCCGACCTGGCGGGCGCGGGGGAATCCTTTGAGGTTCCGGGTCACTCCGACCACCTGGTCCGCCACGCCCAGTTTGAGCAGAATGTCGCCGGCGGCCGGGGCCAGCAGGACGATACGCCTGGCGGCGACAGCTTCAGTGCTGAAACAGAAAAGCAGCAGTACCAGTAGCAACTTGGACATTGTAAGTCTCCGTAAGCAGTGCGGGGGTCAGTTGCGCCCGGTGTACGTCGGCCAGCAGGCGCCCCTCTTTCAGCAGCAGAAAGCGGTCGAAAAAGCGGTGTGCGAGATTGATGTCGTGGACCGGCGCGACGATGGTTTCCGGCCGCTCTCTGAGCAGGGAAAAAATTTCCAGGGCATGGCGGATGTCGAGGCCGGCGTTCGGCTCATCGAGATAGAGCAGCGGAGCCTGCTGGTTGAGGACCCGGGCCAGCATCACCCGGCGTTTCTCTCCCCCGGAGAGCTGGTTGAACGGCCGTTCGGTGAGGTCCTCCAGGTCGAACCGGGCCAGCATCTCCGTACTCAGCTGCCGGTCCTCGGCGCTGAAGGCATTCCCCTGCCGATGGGGGAAGCGGCCGAACAGCACCACTTCGAAGACGCTGAACGGGAAGATAACGTCACTGAACTGGGGCAGCAGGGCGAACAGCCGCGCCCGCCGGATCATGGGGATTTTCTGCAGCGGCTCGTTGTCGTATCGCACCCGCCCTCCGGATGGCGGCAGCAGTCCGGCGAGCAGCTGCAGCAGGGTCGTTTTGCCGCAGCCGTTTTCTCCGAGGATGGCGACCTTCTCTCCCGGGGCGATTTGCAGCCGGTCCAGTTCCAGGGTGAACCGTCCCCGTCGGAAGTGCAGCCTGTCGACGCTCAGTTCAGCCATGCCAGAACCTTTCCCGGCGGGTCTGCAGCAGGTAGAGGAAAAACCCGCCGCCGAGCAGGGCGGTGACGATGCCGACCGGCAGTTCGGCACCGCCGGGGATGATGATGCGGGCCAGGGTGTCGGCGGCGGTCAGCAGCAGGGCGCCGAGCAGAGAGGAATAGAAGAGGTTGTGGCGCATGTCGCTGCCGAACAGGCTGCGGGCGATGTGCGGAACGATCAGGCCGACGAAGCCGATGATGCCGGTGTGGCTGACGGCGACGGCGACCAGCAGGGTGGCGATGACAAAGGCAAAGCTGCGCAACCGATGGACGTTGACGCCCAGGGTCTGAGCCGAATGTTCGTCGAGAGCCAGCAGGTTGAGCTGCAGGGCCCGGCGGGTGAACAGCAGGTAGGCGACGGCAAAAACCGTCACACAGACCAGCAGCTTTTCCCAGTCGACGACGAAAAATCCGCCCATCAACCAGAAGACGATCGAGGACAGGGAATCCTCGAAATAATACTTGGAAAAACTGATCACCGCCGAGGCGACGATGTTCATGACAATCCCGGCCAGGATCATGCTTACCGGGTTGATGAAGCCGTCCCTGCGGGCCAGGCGATAGACCAGCAGCAGCCCGCCCAGCCCGGTCAGCAGGGCAACCAGCGGCACCAGCGACAGGGGAATGCCCAGGGCGATGGCGAGGACCGCGCCCAGGGCGGCCGAGGATGCTGCCCCGGTGGTGAAACTGTCGGCCAGGGGATTTTTCAGGGTCAGCTGGTAGACGCTCCCCGACAGGCCGAGCATGGCACCGATCACGGCGCTGAACAGTACCCGCGGCAGCCGCAGTCCGAACAGGATGTCCCGTTCCACCGCCGTCAGATTGAAGGGATGGATGGTTGTCGAACCGAGCAGGCAGGAGCCGATCAGGGTCAGAACGAAGAGGAACCAGAGCAGCCGTTTCATGCCTGCACCCTGGCGACCACCCGGCCGGCGAGCAGAAACAGGCCGACCAGCATGATCAGCAGCACCGGAAACAGCCCGGTTTCGACCGCAGCCCCCGGCAGCAGGGTCGAGCGTATCAGTCGCGTTGAGTAGGTCAGCGGCGAGAGAGCGGCCAGCAGACGAACCGGAAGCGGCATCTGCGCCACCGGAAAGAAGGTGCCGGAGAGAAACATGATCGGCGTGATCAGAAAGGCGTTCATGGTCGCCTGGTCGCTGTGGTTGCGTACCAGCAGGGCGACCACCAGCCCGAGCAGGGCGAAGATGCCGAGGTGCAGCAGCAGCGCCAGCAGAAACAGTGGTCCGAAGTGCAGTTGCACACCGCACAGCAGGCTGTAGCAGGCGATGACCAGCACCGGGATCAGTCCCCTGGTGATACCGTAGCTCATCTCGCCGACCACGATTTCCCAGCGTCGGATCGGTGCCAGCAGGTATTCTTCGAACACCTTGAAGTAGAAGCGGGCGATGTTGATTTCGGTGGCGATGCCGTAACTCTGGTTCATGCTGCTCATGGTCAGCAGCCCCGGCAGCAGAAAGGCCAGGTAGCTCAATCCGTCCACCCGGGCGTTGCTGCCGATGCCGTAGCCGAAGGCGATCAGGAACAGTCCCGGTGAAACGGCAGCCGAGAGTACGGTCTTGACCAGCTTCCTGCGCAGGATCAGGATCTCCCGCAGATAGATGCCCCGGACGCCGTTCAGCATCGTGCCTCCAGCCGTTTGCCGGTCAGGCGCAGAAAGACATCTTCAAGGGTGGTCTCACGGATGCGCACCGACATCTCCAGTTGTTTCAGTCGTTCGAGGGCCGCTTCCCGGGTGGTGAAAAATTCGTTGTCC
This sequence comes from Geothermobacter hydrogeniphilus, assembly GCF_002093115.1. Classification (NCBI taxonomy): domain Bacteria; kingdom Pseudomonadati; phylum Thermodesulfobacteriota; class Desulfuromonadia; order Desulfuromonadales; family Geothermobacteraceae; genus Geothermobacter; species Geothermobacter hydrogeniphilus. Next base: position 125,637 of record NZ_NAAD01000004.1, read on the forward strand.
AGGGACTCTTCCCGGTAGATGTCGAGGACGAAATGACCGGCCTGCTGTTTCAGCTCGGCCGGGGTGCCTTCGGCGATAATCCGTGCCCGATCGATGATCATGACCCGGTCGGCGAGGCTGTCGGCTTCTTCGATATAGTGGGTGGTGAGAAAAACCGTACACTGCTGTTCCTGGTTGATGCGACGCAGAAAGGCCCACATGCGGCGCCGGCTGTGCGGGTCGAGGCCGACCGTCGGTTCGTCGAGAAACAGGATCGTCGGCTTATGGAGCAGGGCGCGGGCGATGACCAGTTTGCGCTTCATGCCGCCGGAGAGTTTGCCGGCCGGGGTGTCGCGTTTTTCGTTCAGGGCGGCGAAGTCGAGGCAGAAATTGATCCGTTCGCTGAGCTCCCGTCCGCCAAGGCCGAACAAACGGCCGTGAACCCGCAGGTTCTCACGGACCGTCAGTTCCTTGTCGAGGTTATTGTGCTGGGGCACGACGCCGATCATTTTTTTGACGGCCAGTCGTCCCGGGTCGAAGTCTTCTCCACGATAACGGATGTGCCCGCGATCCGGAGAGAGCAGCCCGGTCAGCAGATTGATCGTCGTGGTCTTCCCGGCACCGTTGGGGCCGAGAAAGGCGAACAATTCCCCCCGGGCGACCCGGAAGCTGATTCCGTCGACCGCGCGGGTTTTCCCGAATCGGCGGCAGAGGTCGATGACTTCGATTTCAGCTTGCATAGAAATAAAAAAAGGTCCGCACCACCCCGGCAGGGGCGTGCGGACCTTGCGTTTTTAAGATCCGGGCAGTCCACTTTCCCTGAACCCCGGGGAAGAATGTGGCGGGTTCGTTCCGGCAGGTCTTCTGGCTCGCGAATCATCCTCCGGGCCGCCTTCCCGATCGTATTGATCAGTGGCTGTCGGCCCTTCGTCCTCGCTCACAGCGGCGGGTCCGCGGGGGATTTGCACCCCTCTTCCCTATCAAGCCCCGTCGGGGCACCGGCGAACAGGTATTCTCAATGGTCCGCATTTTTAACATGAAGCAGGTGCCGCTGACAAGGCCGGTATCCCGCCGAGTTCGGGTTGTTGACTTAAGTATTCGAGATCGATAAAGTACCTGACATTGGTTTCAGGTGTCCGCTTATCGTGGATGAAAAGGGAACCCGGTGTAAATCCGGGACGGGCCCGCCGCTGTGACCGGGGACGAACGTCGCATGAGAGCCACTGATCAATGCGATCGGGAAGGCGCGACAAGTAGCTTGATCCGGAAGTCAGAAGACCTGCCTGAAACGTTGTTGATTTCCTGTGGCGCAGGCTGTCAACGGCAGCTGGATTCTGGGATACAGACAGGGAAATCCCGGATCAATTATTTTAATTGGTCCGGGATTTTTTTATTCCGGGCCGTAAACACCGGAGGTCCCTATGAAAAAGTCGGTTGTTTTTACGGTCGCCCTTGCTTTTCTTTTGTCCACCCAGATGGTTCAGGCAGCGGAGTATAAAGTTGTGCACAAAAACGGAATTGTTCTGGCAATGTTCGGCACGACGGTTGAACCGGCGCTGCAGGGGCTGCTCAACATCCGGGATAAAATGAAAAAAGCCTATCCCGAGACCCCGGTTCGTTTTGCTTTCACCTCAAACATCATCCGGAAAATCTGGCAGAAAAGGGCTGCCGATCCGGCCTACATCAAGGCCCATCCGAATATCCCGCCGGAGATTCTTCATGTCCAGGGACCGCTGGCCACCATCGCCAATTTCCAGGATGACGGCTATGACACCCTGGTGGTGCAGCCCACCCATATTGCCCCTGCCGAGGAATTTCTTGACCTGACCGCCTATGTGGATGCCCTGGCATCCATTGACACCATCAAGAAAAAATTCAAGCCGTTCAACAAACTGGTTATCGGCCGCCCCATGCTGGGAACGTTCGGGGTTGAACACCCTTATGCCGAAGATATCAAAACAGCAGTCAGGGCGATGCGGGAGGATGTGGACCGGGCAAGAAAAAATGGTGCCGCGCTGGTCTACATGGGCCATGGCAATGATCATTTTCCCTCGGGTGGCTCCTACCTGCAGTTCGAACACGAGATGAACAAGGTTTATCCCGACGTCAAAACCGTCATCGGCACGGTTGAGGGCTACCCGGCAGTCGAGCAGGTCCTGGAGACGTTGAAAAGATCAGGGGTCAAAAAGGTGGTGATCCGAGCCTTTATGATCGTTGCCGGCGATCATGCCACCAATGATATGGCCGGTCCGGAGAAGGATTCATGGAAATCCATCTTTGAAAAAGAAGGGATCGAGGTTCTTCCCTACCTGCACGGCATGGGAGAGAATGACCGGGTCGCGGATATCTTCGTCAGGCACGCTGCTGATGCTGCCGCGGATGCGGGCATTGTCCTGAAATAGAGACCGCCCGGATGCGGGATCATTTTGTTCAACCCGGCGGTTCAACATCCTGTTGAAGCTGCAGACGCCGATCAGGAGGGTAGAATCAGCGCGATCAGGTCGAACAGCGGTCCCGGATAGATGCCGAGCAACAGGATCGCCAGCAGGCAGACGCCCAGCACGGTGTGTTCACTCGCACTGCCCCGGTCGAGACAGAGATCCCGTTCACGGGCGAGAAACATGACGATCACCGGACGCAGGTAGTAGTAGAGCGAAACCAGCGAGGCGAGGATGCCGAGCAGGGCGATGCCGAGGTAGTCGGCCTTGAGGGCGGCGTGGAAGATGTTGAACTTGGCGATGAAACCGGCGGTCGGCGGGATGCCGGCCAGCGACAGCAGGAAGAAGGCCAGCGCGCTGCCGCGCCGCGGGTGGTGATAGCCGAGGCCGCGCAGATCCTTGTAGTTCTGCGGTTCCTCCCCCTGGATGGCGAAGGCGGTCAGCACTCCGAAGGCGCCGAGGTTGGAGAGGGTGTAGACCACCAGGTAGAAGATCACCGCGCTGCGGCCGGTTTCACCTCCGGCCAGCAGGCCGATGGTGACGTAGCCCATGTGGGCGACCGACGAGTAGGCGAGCATCCGCTTGATGTTGTCCTGGCGCAGGGCGCAGAGGGTGCCGAGGATGATCGAGGCGGCGGCCAGCGCCCAGAGCAGCGGTGCCAGCGCTTCCAGTCCCCGGCCGATGCCGAGCATCAGCGCCACCAGGGCGGCGAACACCGCCCCCTTGGACCCGGTCGAGAGCAGGGCCGTGATCGGTGCCGGTGCCCCCTGATAGACGTCCGGGGTCCAGAGATGGAAGGGCACCAGTGAGACCTTGAAACCGGCGGCACAGAGGATCAGCGCCCAGCCGAGCAGGCCCAGGGGGCGCATCCGGTCGCCTTCGAGCAGCGCCTGGTGCATTTCGGCGAAATGGAAGGTTCCGGTTGCCGCGTAGATCAGGGCGATGCCGAAGCTGAGCAGGCCGGTGGCGACGATGCCCATCACCAGGTATTTCAGCCCCGCCTCGGTGCCGCGCGGACAGGTCTTGTCGATGGCGATCAGGATATAGAGCACCAGGGTGAAGGATTCCAGGCCGACCAGCAGACCGACCAGGGAACTGGCCGAAGAAAGCAGCGCCATTCCCGCGGCGGCGAACAGCACCAGGGCCGGATACTCCCCGGCGGGGAAGCGGCGCGCCCGGCCGTAGCGCGGTGAGAGCAGCAGGGTCATCGCCGCCAGCAGGCTCCAGAGAATGGTGAAGAAACGCGCGTAGGGGCCGCTGCTGAACATACCGCCGACTTCGGCCACCGGCGGCGGGCAGCCGCCGGCGGTGAGGGCCGCCAGCAGGGCGATGGCCACGCCGGCGCCGATCAGGGTGTTGCGCCGCGGCCACCAGGCGCCGGCCATCAAGATCGCGGTGGCACCGAGGGCGAGGATCAGCACCGGCAGCAGGGCGAGCAGTTCGGCGCCGCTCATGGCAGACCTCCGTGGGCGGCGACCAGCGGTGCCGCCTGCTCAAGCAGAATTTTTACCGGCAGATGCAGGTGGGCAAGGAAGGTCTCCGGATAGAGCCCGAGCCAGAGAGTGAAGAAGACCAGTGGTGCCAGGGCCACCACTTCCAGGGTGGTCAGGTCGGGCCATGGATGCCCGGGAGGGCGCTCACCCCAGAGCAGTTCCTGGACCATCCGCAGGATGTAGGCGGCGGCGAACACCACCCCGACGACCGCCAGCGCGCCCCACAGGGGCCGGACCTGGAAGGTGCCGGCGAAGACCAGGATCTCACCACTGAAATTGGCCAGTCCCGGCAGGCCGAGGGAGGCCAGGGCGAAGAACAGAAAGAAGCAGGAGAAGATCGGCGCTTCCTTCCACATTCCGCCCAGCTTGGCCAGTTCGCGGGTTCCGGTACGGCGGCGCAGCATCGACACCAGGGCGAACAGGGCGCCGGTGGTCAGCCCGTGACAGAGCATCAGCAGGATCGCTCCCTCCAGGGCCAGCACGTTGGCGGCCGCCAGGCCGAGCATGATCATCCCGAGATGGGAGACCGACGAGTAGGCGATCAGGCGCTTGACATCCCCCTGGATATAGGCGCACCAGGCGGCGTAAAACAGCCCGACCAGGGCCAGAAACGCCAGCAGCGGCAGGCTGGCCGCGGCACTGGCCGGAAACAGCGGGAAGGCGAAACGGAGGATACCGAACACCCCGGTCTTGAGCAGCAGCCCGGCCAGATCGAGGGAGCCGGCCGCCGGGGCGACGGTGTGCGCGTCGGGCAGCCAGGTGTGCAGCGGCACCACCGGCACCTTGACCAGGAAGCCGAGCATGAAACCGGCGTAGAGCCAGGGTTCCCAGGCGCCGCAGTCGGTGTTTCGGAGGGCTTCAAGGGCGAAGCTGTAGTCGCCTGTCTGCCGGCCGTGCAGCAGGTAAAGGCCGATGATCGCCAGCAGCATCAACAGCGAGCCGGCGAGAGTGAAAAGGAAGAACTTGACCGCGGCATAGACCCGCCGACCGTGGCCCCAGATGCCGATCAGGAAGAACATCGGGATCAGCATCACCTCCCAGAAAAGGTAGAAGAGCAGCAGGTCGCTGGCCAGAAAGACGCCGAGAATTCCCGCCTCCATCAGCAACAGCAGGGCGTAGAAGAAGGCCGGGTACTTTTTCTGATGCCAGGAGATCAGCACCGCGATCACCTGCAGGAAGGTGGTCAGCACCACCATCAGCAGGGAAAGACCGTCCATCGCCAGGGTGAAACGCGCTCCGAGCCGCTCGATCCAGGGGTAGTCCTCGCGCAGGTACCAGCCGGCGGCATCCGGCTGCTGGCAGAACGCCCAGACGCACAATGCCAGCATCACCAGCGTGGTCGCCAGGGTGACCGCCCGGCACAGGTCCGGTTTGCGGCGGAAGAGCAGGCAGAGTCCGGTCCCGGCCAGCGGCAGCAGCAACAGCAATGTCAGAGCAGGAAAGGAGGTCACCTTTTAGCGTTTCCCTTTATCAAGAAATTGATCCACAGTCATCTCACATCTCACATCTCACATCTCACATCTCACATCTCACATCTCACATCTCACCCTTTAACCATCTCCAGCAGAAACCAGCCGAGCATCAGGACCAGTCCCCAGGCGAAGCCGTGCAGGTAGGTGCTGATGCGGCCGGTGGCCAGCTGCCGGGTGCGATCACCCTGTTTCTGGGTTGCGCCGGCCAGGCCGTGCAGGGTCGCTTCGATCACCGTCTGGTCGAGGCCCAGGCCGCAGAAGCGGGCGAGGGCCCGAAAAGGCTTCAGCAGGCTCCATTCAACCAGGCGATCGGCCTGCCAGCCGTGCAACAGGAAGCGTTTGTACCAGGCAGGGCGTTCGCCGGGAAAAGAACGATAGAGTCCGACGGCGGCGAACAGGCCGAGAGCGAACAGGCACACGGCGGTCACCGTCAGCGCCAGTTCGGTGGCATGATCGACCAGCGGTTTCGCTTCACTTCCGGTCAGCAGACGATGCAGCAGTTCCTGCCCGCCCCAGGCCGCTGGAAGATTGAACAGTCCGCCGAACAGGCCGAGCAGGGCCAGTGGCGGCAGGGTCCAGCGCATCAGCATCGGCAGCGGATGCGGTTTCCCGGGGCTGCGCGGCGGGCCGGTAAAGACCAGGAAAAAGAGGCGGAAGCTGTAGAAGCTGGTCAGCAGGGCGCTCAGCGTGCCGAGCGCCCAGGCCAGGCGCAGTCCGTTTCCTCCCGCGGCGTACGCGGCTACCAGGATGCCGTCCTTGGAGAAAAAGCCACCGGTCAGCGGTGCTCCCGCCAGGCACAGCAGGCCGGCAAGAAAGAGGACCGTGACCAGGGGGGATTTTTTCGCCATCCCGCCCATCTTGTAGATGTCGTTCTCCTCGTGACAGAGGTGGATGACACAGCCGGCGCCCATGAACAGCAGGGCCTTGAAGAAGGCATGGGTATAAAGGTGGAACATCGCCCCGGAAACGCTTCCGGCGCCGACGGCGATGAACATGTAGCCGATCTGGCTCATGGTCGAGTAGGCCAGCACCCGCTTGATCTCCCGCTGCGCCAGGGCGCAGGTGGCGGCATAGAAGGCGGTCAGTCCGCCGACCAGGGCGATGGCGGTCATGCCGGTCGCCGACAGGGAGACCAGCGGGAACAGCCGGCAGAGCAGGTAGACTCCGGCGGTAACCATGGTTGCGGCATGGATCAGAGCCGAAACCGGGGTCGGCCCGGCCATGGCATCGGGCAGCCAGGTCATCAGCGGCAGCTGGGCGCTCTTACCGCTCGCCCCGGCCAGCAGCAGCAGCACGATGGCGGTGATCGAGGCAGCCGGGAGCTGGCTGGCGAAGGCATTGATTTCGGGAATCCCGAGTTGGCCGGAGGCGGAGAACAGCCACAGCAGAGCGATGGCGAAGAAGACATCCCCGACCCGGGTGACCAGGAAGGCTTTCTGCCCGGCGCGGGCATTCTTCAGCTCGCGATACCAGAAGCCGATCAGGCCGTAGGAACAGAAGCCGACTCCTTCCCAGCCGAGAAACAGCAGCAGCAGATTGTCGGCCAGGACGATAGTCAGCATGGCGAAAACGAACAGGTTGAGCAGGGCGAAGAAGCGCGCCGTATCCTGCTCCTTTTCCATGTAGCCGACCGCGTAGAGGTGGATCAGGGTCGAGACCCCGGTGACCATCAATGTCATTGAGGCGGCCAGCGGGTCGAAGAGGATGCCGAAGTCGGCCCGCAGGTTGCCGCTCGCCAGCCATGTTGCCAGCACTGTGCGGGTTCCTCCGCCGGAGGAGAGGGGCCAGAGCAGGCAGCTGGCGACGAAACTGGCGGCCACCGCGGCCACGGCGATCCAGCCGCGCGCGGCACGCGGGAAACGCATCCCGAAGAGGATGTTGATGCCCGCCCCGATCAGCGGCAGCAGCGGTATCAGGAACAGCAGCTTGGCGTTCATCCCTTCATCTCGTTATAGGCATCGGCATCAAGGGTTCCCTTGCGCCGGTTGAGGTAGACGACCATCGCCAGGGAGATGGAGACCTCGGCCGAGGTCAGCGCCATCAGCAGCACCACCAGCAGCTGACCGTCGATGTTGTGCCAGAAGGCCGAGGCGCCGACCAGCGCCAGGCCGACGGCGTTGATCATCACCTCGACGCCGATCAGGATCATGATCAGGCTGCGCCGCGCCAGCACGCAGGCGAAGCCGAGGCCGAACATCAGCCCGGCGACGATCAGCACATGTTCCAGGGGTACGATCATCGTTCATCTCCCCGGGCCCGGCGGCGGGTACGTTCTCCCCTGCCGACGTAGAAGGCTCCGACCGCCGCGAACAGCAGCTGGAAGGAGACGATTTCCACCGCCAGGGCATATTCCTTGAACAGCCCGTAGCCGAAATCACGCGGTGAAGCATAGAAGTTTGGTCCCCCCGGTCCCGCCTGCGGCTCGGCGGTCATCAGCAGCAGGGTGCAGACGACAATGCTGCCGGACAGCAGGATCACCGGCGCCCAGCGCTGCCAGCCGGGTCCCCTGGCGGCTTCTCCCGGGGTCAGCTCCAGCATCATGATAATGAACAGGAACAGCACCATGATCGCCCCGGCGTAGATGATCACCTCCCAGGCGGCCACCAGCGGCGCCCCGAGAATGAAGAAGATCAGTGCCAGGGCGAAGAAGGCGTGGACCAGGTAGATGACCGCGTGTACCGGGTTTTTCCGGGTGATGGCCATCAGCGTTGCCAGCAGCGCGGCGGCGGAGAGGATGTAGAAAATAGTCGCGATCATAGTATCGTATTCAGCAGTGTCTCCTGATTTTGGGCCACCCGCTCGCTTTGCTCGCTCAAGACACCAAGAACACCAAGGAACCCGTTTGGCTGAGGTGTCCTGAAAAAAACAAAAGCCAGTCCGTGATTAAAACCAAAAAACATTTGAATTTCCGTCCTTCTTGGTGTTCTTGGTGCCTTGGTGGCGGCTTTTCCTTTTCACGGCAGCAGACTCCTCACATCCGCCGCCGGGCGCTCTTCCTCGCCCTGACCGCGCGGGGTGACCACGCCGATACCGGCGTGGCGGTAGAAGTTGTAGTCAGGCTCCTTGCCCGGGCCGTCGATCAGCAGGTCTTCCTTCTCGTAGACCAGGGTCAGGGGATCACGGCGACAGATTTCGTAGTCGGCGGTCATCTGGATGGCGCGGGTCGGGCAGGCCTCGGTACACATGCCGCAGAAGATGCAGCGGGTGAAGTTGATCCGGAACCAGGTTGCATAGCGGCGGCCGTCATCCGCTTCCGCGGCCTGCATCGAGATGCAGTCGACCGGGCAGGCGGCGCTGCACAGGTAGCAGGCGACACAACGTTCGCCGCCGTCCGGGTCGCGGGTCAGTACGATCCGTGCCCGGTAGCGTTCAAACGGCACCCGCTTCTGTTCCGGGTACTGGATCGTCACCGGTTTGCGGAACATGTTCCGCAGGGTGATCCAGTAGGCCTGAGCGGTCGCCTTGATGTCTTGATACAGGTTCACTGCGTTCACCATGTATCAGGTGTGAGGCGCGAGGCGCGAGGCAAAAGGTTGTTTATTTAAATAACCTCTGGCCCCTGGCCTCTGGCCCCTAACCTGTTTTCAAAAGGAGCAATATCGCTCCGGTTACGATCACGTTGACCAGCGCCAGCGGCACCAGGATTTTCCAGCCGAAATGCATCAGCTGATCATATCTCAGCCGCGGCAGGGTGCCGCGGGTCCAGATGAAGAGGAAGGAGATGAATCCGACCTTGAGGAAGAACCAGACGATTCCCGGCAGCAGCGGGCCGTGCCAGCCGCCGAGGAAGAGGACGGTGACCATGCTGCTGAGAATGATGACGTTGATGTATTCGCCGACGAAGAACAGGCCGAAACGCATTCCCGAATATTCGGTGTGGAAGCCGGCGACGATCTCGTTCTCGGCTTCGGGCAGGTCGAAGGGGATGCGCTTGCTTTCGGCCAGCACGCTGACCAGGAAAATCAGGAAGGCCGGCGGATTGAGAATCGCGAAGGGCAACCCCGCCTGGGCATTGACAATATCGGTCAGGGAGAAAGATCTGGCCATCAGGACCACCGGGACGATCGCCAGTCCCATGGAGAGTTCGTAGCTGATCAATTGGGACAGGGCGCGGATGCTGCCGAGCAGGGCGTACTTGCTGTTGCTGGCCCAGCCGCCGAGGGTGACGCCGTAGACCGCCAGCGAGGAGAGGCCGAGAAAGTAGAGCACGCCGATGTTCAGATCGCAGATCACCAGCGGCACTTCACGGCCGAACAGGTGGATCGGAGGGCCGAAGGGAATCACGGCGAAAGTCAGCAGGGCGGTGACCGCGGCGATCCCCGGGGCGATGAAGAACAGGAACTTGTCAGCCTGGGAGGGGATGAAGTCCTCCTTGGTGACCAGCTTGACGGCGTCGGCCAGCGGCTGCAGCAGGCCGAAGGGACCGACCCGGTTGGGACCGTAGCGCAACTGCATGCGTCCCAGTAGCTTGCGCTCGGCGAGAACCATGTAGGCCGCTCCGGTCAGCAGCAGGAAGAAGACAAACCCGAGCTTGACCAGGATCAGGATGGTGGTGATCAACCATTCAGGCATTTCCCCCTCCTTTCCCGACCAGGCAGGGGGTCAGGCTCCCCGGTGCGAACAACTCCAGCGGCGTGCCGCGCAGGCGCGTGGCGAGCAGCAGCCCCGGAGCCATGGCGGCATTCAGTTTCAGTTGCAGTGGGAAGGTTTCCAACTCGGTGTGCAATTCGATCGTGTCGCCCTCCTTGAGGTCCCGCGCGGCGGCGGTTTCCGGATGCAGCAGTACCTGCGGAACGGGCCGGACGGCGTCGAGTGCCGGGGAGAGGCTGGCGAGTTGTTCGCTGCCGAACAGCTGGTCGACCACCAGCAGCGGCAGACTCCCTTCCGGAGCGGGATGGGGGAAGCTCTGGTCACGGCTTTCGGCCGGATGGCCGCCGCCCCGCACCCGCTGTCCTTCGCCATCGGGATCGAGCAGGCTCAACCCGGCGAAGCGGGCGTCCCGCCCTTCGAGCTTGCGGCGGATCATCTCCGGAGACTGGTTGTCGCCGCGCAGCAATGCCAGAGCGGCCCAGGCCGGACGTGGTTCGCCACCGGGTGTGGTGGGGAAGAAACTGCGCGGCGGGTGTCCTCCGTCGTCGTTGGTGCCGAGGGGAATGCCGGGGCTGAAAACACTGCTGAAAACGAGCATGCGGCCCTCGTTGTTGACCAGGGTGCCGGAGCCTTCGGCGACAGTCGTGGTCGGCAGAAAGACGTCCGCCTGGCGCGACAGCCGGTTGGGGGCGTGGTCGAGGACCAGCAGAAATTCGAGTTTGCCCAGCGCCCGGGCCATGCGTTGCGGGCCGTCGGCCAGCGGGTCGTTCTCGAGACAGACCAGGGCGCGGATTTTTCCCGCCATCATCTCTTCACAGAGCTGGTCGGCGTCCGGGCCGCTGCCGCTCAGCAGGGCCGCGCCATAGCTGTTGGGGCCGCCGAGGGTGACGAACAGCCCGGTTTCGAAGTGGTCGGCTGCTGCCGCCAGTTGGCGAATGCCGGTTTCGCCGAGCAGGTCGCCGCCGCCGCAGAGAATCGGACGTTCGGCCTGTCGAAGCAGGGTGCGCAGTTCAGCCAGGTCATCCTCCGGCTCAGCAGGAGAGACCAGTTGTTCAAGCAGGCTCGGCAACGACTCGGGCCCGGTCGACAGTTGTTGAAAATCACAGGGCAGCTCAACCGGACGAGGGTCGATGACGGTCACCCGGGCTCCCCGGCGGGCCGCCTGGCGTACGGCCAGTCCGAGCAGCGGCGCCTCGTTGAGGGGGTCGGAACCGACCAGCAGCAGGCAGTCGCTGCGGCGTACATCCTCCAGGCTGCGCGCTTTGGAGCCGAGCAGGGCGGTCAGTTGCCGCGCGGCCCTGTCTCGTCCGGGTTGTGGGTCGCCGCAGAAGCGGGCGCCGCCGAGCTGCTGCGCCCAGTCGTGCAGCAGTGCCAGGGATTCCAGCGAGGCCCGCGGTGAACCGAGCATAGCGATCGCCTCCGGGCCGACCCTGGCGGCAATGTCGGTGAGCCGCCGGCGGGCCAGCTGCTGGGCCTCCGGCCAGGCGGCATCGGCTCCCTGCAGCTTCGGAGTGCGGGGACGTTCGGGATGGTTGACGTGACCGTAGCCGAAGCGCCCGCGGTCACAGATGAAAAAGCCGTTGGTCTGGCGGTTGATGCCGGAACGGACCCGCTGCAGCTCCCGGTAGCGGGCGCCGGGAATGACGCTGCAGCCGAGGGAACAGTGCGGGCAGATCGAGGCGGCCTCCTGCAGATCCCAGCTGCGGCTGCGGAAACGGCAGGTCTTGTCGGTGAAGACCCCGGTCGGGCAGACATCGGCGAGGTTGCCGGAGAAGGGGGATTCAAGCTTGCCATCCTTGAAGCGGCCGAAGAAGACCCGGTTGCGCGAGCCCATGACGCCGAAATCGTCGCCGCCGCAGTAGTCCCGGTAGGTCCGAACGCAGCGGTAACACTGGATGCAGCGGTTCATTTCCTGTTCGATAAAGGGACCGAGATCCTGGTTTATCCAGGTGCGCTTTTTGCCGCGATAGCGACGGATGCCATGGCCGCCGGCGATGGTCATGTCCTGCAGCTGACATTCTCCGCCCTCGTCGCAGACCGGGCAGTCGTGCGGATGGTTGAGCATCAGCCACTCGATCACCGCGGCACGCAGCTCCCGGGCGTCAGCATCGACGGTGGAAACCACCATCCCGTCCTGAGCGGGAACCATGCAGGCCATCTGCAGGCCCTTGACCGGGCCCTGTTCGAACCGCATGGCGCACAGCCGGCAGGAACCGACCGCCCCGAGCGCTTCATGGTAGCAGAAGTGCGGGATGACGATCCCGAGTTGCTGCGCCGCTTCGAGCACATTGCTGCCGTCGGGGACGGTCACGGTCTGGTTGTCGATGGTTAAAGTCGGCATAAGAGCTAAAATCGGCTAAGGGCTAAGGGCTAAGGGCTAAGGGCTAAGGGCTGAAGGCTGAAGGCTGAAGGGGTTCCTTTGGCCCTTTGCCTTTCGCCGCCTTTCACTAAAAGGGGCACCGCCCCTTCCGCACATGCTCTTCCAATTCATCCTCGAACAGTCGCAGCAGCCCGTCCAGCGGCCCCATCGCTCCCTCGGCGAGGGCGCAGAAGGAGCGGCCGGTGATGTTCCTGCGCTGGTGTTTCAGCATCTCGATCTGTTCCATGTTGCCGCGTCCGGCTTCGATCTCTTCGAGCAGCCACTGGACGAAGGAGAGACCATCGCGGCAGGGGGTGCACCAGCCGCACGATTCGCGGGCGAAGAAGCGGATCAGGTTAAGGGTCACCGCGACCATGCAGGTGTCGTTGTCGAAGGCGGTCACTCCGGCGGTGCCGAAACGGCTGCCGGCAGCTTCCAGTGTGTCGAAATCCATCGCCACGTCGAGATGTTCGCGGGTCAGGTACGGCGTCGAGGCGCCGCCCGGCAGGCAGGCCTTGAACTCTCCGCCGCCGCGAATGCCGCCGCCGACCTCGAAGATCACCTCGCGCAGGGGGATGCCGACCGGCAGTTCGAAGCATTCGGTCCGCTCCAGGTGTCCGGAGAGACCGAACAGCTTGGTGCCGGCGCCGATCTCGTTGCGGGCCAGGTTTTTGAACCATTCGGCGCCGCCGGTGATGATATGCGGGACGTCGGCCAGGGTCTCGACGTTGTTGACCGTGGTCGGCCTTCCCCAGAGGCCCTTGACCGCCGGGAAGGGCGGCTTGCTGCGGGGATTGGGTCGTACCCCCTCGATGCCGTTGAGCTGGGCGGTTTCTTCGCCGAGGATGTAGCGCCCGGCGCTGCGGTGAACGTGGATCTGCAGACTCCAGCCGGAGTCGAGAATGTCCGTGCCGAGATAACCGGCCTCCTTCGCCTCGACGATGGCCCGTTCGAGGTTGCGGGCCTCCTGTTCATAGGCGTAACGGATGAAGATGTAGGCCTCCGACACCTGCAGGGCCCAGGCGGAGAGGATCACCCCCTCGACCAGCTGGTGTGGGTCGGCCATCAGCAGTTGGCGGTCCTTGTAGGTGCCCGGTTCCATCTCATCGCAGTTGCAGACCAGGTATTTGTCACCCGGCTGGTCGGCCGGAAAAAAGGACCATTTCAGCCCGGTTGAGAAGCCCGCTCCACCGCGGCCGCGCAAACCCGAGCGCTTGACCGTCTCGCGCACCTCCAGCGGGGTCATCGCGCGGATGGCCTTTTCCAGTCCCTGATAGCCGCCGGTCTGTCTGAACCCGTCGAGAAAGACGGTTTCGCCGGGACGGCGGTTCTTGAAGAGAATTTGCGGGTAGTCGGGCATTTACCAGCCTTTTGACACAGAGTCTCAGGGAAAAAGACGGCCACCAAGGCGCCAAGAACACCAAGAAAGCCTTTGCATAGCGGACAACCGGAAGCCGGGCTCTGGATCTAACCTGAATCAGTGAGCTTCTTGTCGGCGGATAGCACAAGTCATTGATCTGCCAGAGCTTCCCAAAAATCGCCAGCGAACCTATGGGTGCGCTTTACGATTTTTGGAAATCTCATTCAGGCCAAGCACTTGCACTCTCCATCCAACAGAAACTCACTGATTCAGGTTTAACAGATTTCCGCCCTTCTTGGTGTCCTTGGTGTCTTGGTGGCAGAAAAAGATTTTTAGTCTTTCTCTTTCTCCAGTGCCGCATCGATCTTCTCCGGCGTCAGCCTGCCGTACAGTTTCAGCCCGATCATCATCGCCGGGGCGTCGCCGCAGACGCCGAGGCAGCAGCTCGGCAGCAGGGTGAAGGCGCCGTCGGCGGTGGTTTCGCCGGGGGCGATGCCGAGTTTCTGCTGCAGGTGCGCGGCGACCTGCTCGCCTCCGGTTGCCCAGCAGCAGATCGAGTCGCAGTAGTGAATCACCTTGCGGCCGACCGGCTGGCGGAAGATCTTGTCGTAAAAAGTGGCGATCTCCTCGACCTGCAGCGGCGACAGGCCGAGAATCTCCGCTGTCAGCTCGACCCCTTCATCCGGCACCCAGCCGTGATGCTCCTGGATGGCGCGCAGCAGGTCGATGATCAGCTCCCGCGGATGAGCGCTGGCCGCCGCCCTGGCGCGGAAGTTTTCAATTTCGGTTGTCGATAATAATTCTCTCATCAGAACCAGAATCTTGCATCTGCCACCAAGACACCAAGGACACCAAGAAACGCAACATCATTTACATGAACTCCGGGGTGGAGAGCAGTATAGACGGAGAAGCATGCAAAAGCCTTGTCCGAATTCAAACAGCTTAATTATTTTTCTCTGCGTCCTCTCACCCTGTTACGTCTTTGCGTTAAACCTGAATCAGTGATCTTGTCACCAGCGAATAGCGTAAGTCATTGACCTGCCTGCGCTTCCCAAAAATCACCGGCGAACCTATGGGTGCGCCTTAGATTTTTGAAAATCGCATCCAGGCCAAGCACTTACACTCTTCATCCGGCACAAACCCACTGATTCAGGTTAAAAAGAAGTTCTTGGTGTTCTTGGCGCCTTGGTGGCCATCTCGGGTTTTATCTGTCCAGGTCCGCCAGCACGAAGTCGATCGATCCCAATATTGTGATCATGTCCGCCACCAGCCAGCCGCGGCTCATCATCGGCACCATCTGCATGTGAGCGAAGCTCGGGGTGCGGATGCGCAGCCGGTAGGGGACGGTGTGGCCGTCGGAAACCAGGTAGTAGCCGCATTCTCCCTTGCTCGACTCGATGGCCCGGTAGACCTCGCCGCGCGGCACGCTCGGGCCGCGGGTCACGTTGCAGAAGTGGTGGATCAGGCTCTCGATGTCGTTCAGACCATCTTCGCGCTGCGGGTAAGCGTAGCGGTAGTCATCGGTCATCCAGCGGCCGGCGGGCATTCTTTCCGCCGCCTGGCGGACGATTTTCAGACTCTCCCGCATCTCTTTAAGCCGCACCAGGTAGCGGGCGAAGCAGTCGCCGCCTGCTGCCGTAACAATGTCGAAATCGTAGTGCTGATAGCCCGAGTAAGGCATTTTGCGGCGCAGATCCCACTCGAATCCGCAGGCTCTCAGGTTGGGGCCGCTCATGCCCCAGTCGAGAGCCTCGTCGCGGGAGACCGGTCCGACATCCTCGGTGCGCTTGCGGAAAATCGGTCCGTTGGTCAGCAGCTTGTCGAGTTCCGTGATGCGCTGGTCGAAATCCCGGGTAAAAGCTTCGACGACCGATTTCCAGCCCTCGGGCAGGTCTTTGGGGAGCCCGCCGATACGGAACCAGCTCGGGTGCATGCGTCCACCGGTGATCATCTCGATGATGTCGAAGATCTTTTCGCGCGATTCCATGCAGTAGAAAATCGGGGTCATGGCGCCGACATCGTGGGCAAAAGTGCCGAGCCAGACCAGGTGGTTGGCGATGCGGAACAGCTCGCAGAGCATCACCCGCACGGTTTCGGCGCGTGGCGGCACTTCGACACCGAGCATGGTTTCGAGGGGATGCAGGTAGGCGAGGTTGTTCTGCACTCCGGAGAGGTAGTCGATGCGGTCGGTGTAGGGGATGAACTGGCTCCAGTGCTGGCGTTCCCCGATCTTCTCGGCGGCCCGGTGATGGTAGCCGAGGTCGATGTCGAGATCTTCGATCTCTTCGCCGTCGAGCAGGGCGATCAGCCGCAACACCCCGTGGGTGCCGGGATGATGCGGACCGATATTGAGGATCATTGCCTCGAAATCCTCCGCCAGCGGCTTGCCGCGGAAGAAGTCGCCGCCATCACGTGGTTCCATCTGCCGGGCGGTCTTGCGGGTGTAGGGGTCCATTTCCGTGGCCCGGAAGGGGTGCTCCTTGCGCAGCGGGTGCCCCTGCCAACTGTCCGGCATCAGGATGCGCCGCAGGTCGGGATGTCCGGCGAAGCGGATGCCGAACATGTCGAAAATTTCCCGCTCGTACCAGTCGGCGCTCGGCCAGAGCCCGGTCAGGCTCGGTGCTTCCGGCCAGCCGCCGTCGAGAGGGGCCTTGACGCGCAGGTAGCCCGGTTCGTCGAAGCTGAGCAGGTGGGCGGTGAGGGTGAAGCGGTGGCCGGTCTGTTGACGACGGTCACTTTCGTCCACGGCGGTCAAGTCTTCGAGACGGCGGTAGCGGATAGGAGCGTCCTGCCTGAGGAAGGTCATCAGTTCCACCAGCTGCTCCGGAGCGACCACCAGGGTCGGCATGTCGCGGGCGTCCTCTTCCTGAACGGTTTCCCCGAAACGCTCCTTCAGGGCCCGACGCAGGTTGTGGGTCGAGGCGGGAAAAGCGGCTCGCGGCTGTGGCGGCAACCACATGTTGTCGGCGCGGCTGGGGTGGAAATGCGGGTGCTGCAGCTGGCTGCCGCGCAGCGGCGCGTTGCCGTAGCCGGGTCCGCGCGGGTCGCGGCTCTTGCTGTGTCCGTCGACCAGAATCGGTTCCGTTGTCCCTTCGCTGCCGCCGTTCATGCCGAGTACCAGGCGGGTCGGTTTTTCCTTGCTGCGAATCTTCTCCTGCAGCAGCATGATGCCCTGCATGAAGGCTTCCGGGCGCGGCGGACAGCCGGGGATATAGACGTCCACGGGAAGAATCTGATGGATTCCCTGGATGACACTGTAGCTGTCGTACATGCCGCCGGAGTTGGCGCAGCTGCCCATGGCGATGACCCATTTCGGGTTGGTCATCTGCTCGTAGAGGCGCAGGATGGACGGACCCATTTTCTTGAACGGGGTTCCCGAGATGACCATCAGGTCGGCTTCGCGCGGGGTGCCGCGCAGCACCTCGGCGCCGAAGCGGGCCAGGTCGAAGCGCGGGGTGAGGCTGGTGGTCATTTCGACGAAGCAGCACGACAGGCCGAAAAACATCGGCCAGATCGAATTGCTGCGCGACCAGTTGATGACATCATCCAAGGTCGTCAGCACCACATTGTCGGGGATTTCTTCGCTCACGCGCCCTTCCTCTTGTCGCGCTGCCGGTACCAGGCCCGTGGCCCCCAGTCGAGGCCGCCCATTTTCCACAGGTAGATCAGGCCGAACAGCAGGATGATGATGAAGAAAGTGATCTGCAGGTAGCCGGCCCAGCCGAGCCGGTCCCAGGCGACCGCCCAGGAGACGATGAAGATCGCTTCGACATCGAAGACGATGAAGAAGATGGCGACCAGGTAGAAGGGAACCGGTTCGCGCAGCCGGGCCTGGCCGGTCGGCGCCACGCCCGATTCGTAGGGATCTTCCTTGAGGCCGCCGCGGCTCTTGTGGCCGAGCAGCCAGGAGATGCACATCAGGGCGCTGATCATGACGACCGCCAGGCCGGCGTAGACCACCAGCGAAAGCAGGTCGGATGTCGGTGGAGGTCCGCTGGTCGCGGCGGTTGTGGCGGCGTTTGCCAGAGGCATAAAGCTGACCGTTGCAGTAAACTTGATAGCGTCGCAAAACCCACCGGCAGCGGTGTTGCTGCGCCTGCTCTCGCTGCTTCGGCGTACCTCAGTACGCCTCATTGCCCGACAAGCGCGCGTCTTGCTGCTGATGTTTTTTGCTTAGCTATTCACTTTGTTGCTTTCTTGCGAAAGCATCAGGATCGGCGCGGCTTAAAAAGCCCCGCAGGCGCGAACGCGAGGCTGAATCACAGGTTTCAGGATAGCACACTGCCGGGCAGGTGCAAGCGGTTGGATTTGTTCAGGAGATCCCGGAGCGATTGACAATTGCCTCGCGGGCCAGCTCGTCACAGCGTTCATTTTCAGGATGGCCGGCATGGCCCCTGACCCAGCACCATTCGACCTGGTGGATCTTTTCCAGTTCGACCAGCTGTTCCCACAGGTCGCGGTTGGCGACCGGTTTTTTCTGCGAGTTTTTCCAGCCCCGGCGAATCCATCCGGCAAGCCATTCGGTCATGCCTTTCTTGACGTACTGGGAGTCAGTGGTCAGGCGTACCCGGCTCGGTCGCTTCAGAGCCTTGAGGCCGGCGATGGCGCCGCACAGCTCCATGCGGTTGTTGGTCGTTTCCGGTTCATAGCCGGAAAGCTCCCTGACATGGTCACCGTAGCGCAGCAGGGTGCCCCAGCCGCCGGGGCCGGGATTGCCGCTGCAGGCGCCGTCGGAAAAGATTTCGACAATGGGTTGTTGATCGGTCATGGAGATTTCTCTTTCTGATTGCCGGTTGGAGCAAGGGGGCGGGGCCGATTCCGCGGGCAGGATAGCAGAACACCCGGGCGGGTGGAACCTCAATTATGATGACGTCGCAAAAACTCGCCAGCAGCTGCGTTGCTGCGTTTGCCTCGCTGCTTCGACGTACGTAAGTACGCCTCATTGCTTGACAACCGCGCGCCTTGCTGCCGGCGCTTTTTGCTTAGCCAACACTCTTGATGCTTTTTTGCGAAAGCAGCAATTATTGCTGTTCAGTCGGTCGTGTCGCGGATCAGTTCAGCCAGGGCCGCGGCCAGTTTGCGGTAGCCGGCGGCATTCGGATGGATGGTGTCGCTCTTGAGGTCACGGTCGGCAAGGATGTCGCTGAGAGTTTCCTCCAGATAGGGCAGCCGGTTGGTTTCGGCCAGCTCTTCGTAAAAGGCGGGTGGCGAGAGGAACAGTCCCGGTTGCGGCACGCCGACCAGAACCACATCGCTGCCCGCCTGCCGGCAGAGATCGATCATCGCCTGCAGGTTTTGGCGTGTCCGTTCCCTGTCGAGACGGCGGAGAAAGTCGTTGCCGCCATGGATCAGGATGATCAGTTGCGGTTGCGTCTCCTCCAGTACCCGCGGCAGTCTTCGGAGGCCCTCGGCCGAAATCTCCCCCGGAACGCCCGCGTTGATCACCCGGCGCCCCAGCAGCCGTTGCAGCACTGCCGGGTAGCTCTGTTCCTCCGTGGCGCCGTTGCCGTGGGTCAGACTGTCGCCAAAGGCGAGGATCACCGCGTCGGCGGCCAGTGGGCGCAGTTGCGGTTGCCGGTCGCAGGCGGCGACGAGCAGCAGCAGGAGGAGCGGGGACATCAGGCGGAAGAAGGTGTGCATGTCGACAGCATAACAGAAGTGCTGAATGGAGGCAGCTGCCGGAGCTGCGCTTCGAATCCCCCCGGTGAAAAAGCAAAAGCCCCTCCGCTGACGCAGAAGGGCCTTTTGCTTTTTGGCGTCCCCAGGGGGATTCGAACCCCCGTCGCCGCCGTGAAAGGGCGGTGTCCTGGGCCAGGCTAGACGATAGGGACTTGAGAAGCAGAATTTGCCACAAATGGAGAATGATGACAATGAAAAAATAGGAAAAAATCAAAAATTTCATGTAAGGGCCTGTCATGAGTTTTTTTCCTGCGTGTCGATGGATATCAACAAGGCCTTTATTGAAAACGGTTTTCATTTTCTTGTTGACGAGGCGGGCGGCGATCTGTATGTTCCGAAAACAATTTTCAATTTCGTTTCGTCCGGTTGTCAGCTCAAGGCCGCGACGGAGCGCCCATTTCAACCACCCAAGGAGTTGTTGCATGTCGAAACGTATTATTGGTCTCGTCGGATTGCTGCTGGTTTTTTCACCGCACCTCGCCATCTCCGCCAGCCTCGAAGAGCTTGAGCGGCGCCTGAACATCGTGACTGCGGAACTGCAGAAAATGAAAAATGAATCGGCGGTGAGTGAGGCTGAATATCAGTCGATCTACGGGTTCGGTCCCGCGGCCTCGAAAGTTTATACTCTCTCACGGGGACTATCGATCGGCGGCTACGGCGAAGCCCGCTACACGAACTATGTCAGCGATCAGGGCGGCAAGCAGGATCAGGCGGATTTCCTCCGTTTTGTCCTTTATACCGGTTACAAGTTCACCGACAGCATCGTTCTGAATTCGGAGATCGAGTTCGAACACGCTTCGACTGAGGATGACGGTGCGGTTTCCCTGGAATTCTCCAACCTCGATTTCCTGCTCGGCAAAAGATTCAATCTCCGGGCCGGCCTGATGCTGATTCCCCTCGGAATCACCAATGAACTCCATGAGCCGACCCTGTTCCATGGCAATGACCGGCCGCTGGTCGAGCGCTATGTCATTCCGACGACCTGGCGCGAAATGGGGGTCGGCGCCTTCGGCGAACTCGCCGAAGGCCTGGAGTACAAGCTCTACCTCGTCAACGGTCTGGACGCGACCGGTTTCGACGGCAAGGGGATTCGCGGCGGACGACAGGATGGTTCCAAGTCGCTGGCCGAAGATTGGGCTGTCATCGCCCGTCTCGACTATGAACCGCTCCTCGGATTGAATCTCGGCGCCGGCGCCTACCTGGGCAACTCCGGACAGGGACAGGAATTCGCCGGGAGGGAGGTCGACGCCTTCACCCGGATCTACGAAGCTCACGTCCAGTACAAGGTTTCCGGCCTGGAGTTGAAGGCCCTCGGCTCACTGGTCCGGATCGATGATACTGACGCGGTTTCGGCTGAAGTCGGCGAAGCGGTTGCGGAGCGGATTTCCGGCTGGTACGGGGAGGTCGCCTACGATGTCCTGCCGCTGTTTGTTCCCGGAACCGATCAGTACCTGGCGCCCTTCGCGCGCTACGAGCAGATCGATTACCGGGGCACCGACGAGGATGTCGATCTGCTGGTCTGCGGTATCAGTTACAAGCCGACTCCGAATGTCGTGGTCAAGGCCGATTATCGCAATTTCAACAACAAGAACAGGGCCGATACGGCCGACGAGGTCAACCTGGGCATCGGCTTTATCTTCTGAGTCAGGATTCAGTAACGGAGAGACAGCGCGCCGGCGGTACGTCCTTTGCCGCCGGCGTGCCGGTTTGACATTATGCGTCTGAAAACAGTTATCCCTCTGGCTCTGGCTCTGGCTCTGCTCTGTGCTGCGGCGGTAGCCCATGCCGGAACCTATATGACCAGGAGTGAAGCCCTGGCTCTCGCCTTCGGAGAAGGGGTCGAGATCGGGACCGTCCAGTTGTTCATGACCGAAGCCGAACTGGCGGAGGTCGCCGGAGAATCCGGAATCCGCCCCGACTCGGCACTCTATACGTTCTATGTCGGCAAGGACGGCAACCGGGTCATCGGCTATGCTGCCATCGAGGCGGCGACCGTCCGCACCCATCCGGAGACGGTGCTGGTGGCGCTCCACCCGGACGGCAGGGTACGTTTTGTTGAAATCCTGGCATTTTTCGAGCCGGAAGAATACCTGCCGTCCAGGCGCTGGCTGAAGCAGTTCCGTGAGCGGAGTATCTCCGGCAGGCTCAGGATCGGCGACGATATTCACGGCATGACCGGGGCTACCCTGTCCGCCCAGTCGGTCACCCGACAGGTGCGGAAAACTGTGGCCATACTGAAAACTTATCTGGCGAGGGCAGAGTGATGCGGATGTTGCTGACCGGACCACAGGCGGAGCGGCCTGCCGGAACCATCATGGGGTTTTTCTATTTTTACTTTCTGCTGCATTGGCTGACCGGATTTTTCATGTTTTTCACCAAGCTCGGCTTCACTTACGGCAGTGTTGTCCGTTACTATCTTGGGGATCCGGAACGTTTCATGAACCCGCGCAGCTTCAGTGGGTTGCTGGAGGTGAGCCACTTTCACCTGTTCGCCATGGGGTTGTTTTTCGTAGTGTTCTCGCATCTGCTGCTGTTCACGGGGTTCCGGGCGCAAGTCAAAGACCGGCTGACCTGGGGATTGGCCGGTGCCCTGCTGACGGATATGGCGTCCGGATGGCTGGTCAGGTACCTGGCCGCGGAATTCGCCTGGCTGAAGCTTGCGGCCTTCTGGAGTGTGCAGGGGTTGTCCCTGGTTGTGCTGGGAGGATTGGTGTGGGAATTTTCGGGTCGTCGCAGCCGGCGGCCACTGTCCATGGCTCCGGGGAAGACCGGACAACTTGATTGACATTCTGCGCTCGCTGCCGCGGCCATCCCTGGCCGCTCATCGTCCACTGGACGCACTCGCTACGCTTCGAATCCCCCTGGCGAAAAAAGCAAAACGCCCTTCCACTTGCGTAGAAGGGCTTGGGGATTCGTCCACTACGTCAGGCGCGTCCTGCGCCTTCCTGCGTGGACTCCCCTTCGCTCGCTGCCGCGGCCATCCCTGGCCGCTCATCGTCCACTGGACGCACTCGCTACGCTTCGAATCCCCCTGGCGAAAAAAGCAAAACGCCCTTCCACTTGCGTAGAAGGGCGTTTTGCTTTTTGGCGTCCCCAGGGGGATTCGAACCCCCGTCGCCGCCGTGAAAGGGCGGTGTCCTGGGCCAGGCTAGACGATAGGGACTTAAAACATCAAGTACCCTGCAGGAAATGTCCCTGCGGTTACTGCTTGAAAATGGTGAGCCGGGGGGGGATCGAACCCACGACCATCTGATTAAAAGTCAGATGCTCTACCAACTGAGCTACCGGCCCGCAACGGGAATGAATTTATACTGGAAGCCGTGGTTATAGTCAACCCTTTTCTCGAATTTTTTTTCACCCCGTCAAACGGGAGAAAAAATGCTCCTGTTCGGGGCTTGGGTCAAGCGAACGGATTGCTCAGCTGGATGGTCTGGTCACGGCGCGGACCGACCGAAATCAGCACCGGCGGACAGCCGGCGACCTCCGCCAGTTTGTCGAGATAGGCACGGGCCGCGGCCGGCAGCGCGTCCAGACTCTTGGCTTCGGAGATGTCCGACTGCCAGCCTTCCAGTTCTTCGTAGATCGGCTTGCATTCGCGCAGTACCTCGAAATCGCGGGGAAAGTGTTCAAGCATGTCTCCCCGGTAGGAGTAGCCGGTGCAGATCTTGATGGTTTCCAGGTCGTTGAGGACATCGAGCTTGGTGATGGCCAGACCGGTCAGTCCGCTGGTGCGCACCGCTTCGCGCAGGGCCACGGCGTCGAACCAGCCGCAGCGACGGGGGCGACCGGTGGTTGAACCGAATTCCTGGCCGGCCTTGCGCAGGGCGTCGCCCATTTCGTCGTGCAGCTCGGTCGGAAAGGGGCCACTGCCGACCCGGGTGACATAGGCCTTGGAAATACCGATCACCTGGTCGAGGTGGCGGGGCCCGATGCCGCTGCCGGTGCAGGCGCCGCCGGCCACCGTTGAGGATGAGGTGACAAAGGGGTAGGTCCCGTGGTCGATGTCGAGCAGGGCGCCCTGGGCGCCCTCGAAGAGCAGGTTGCGGCCTTCTTTCACGCTCTGCCCGAGCAGAGTTGAGGAGCAACCGAGATATTTTTTCAGGGTCTCGGCATAGGTGCTGTACTCGTCGATGATGGCGTCACGGTCGAGGGGGGGCTTGCCGAGGAATTTTTCCAGCAGGAAATTCTTCTCCGGCAGGTATTCATCGACCTTGCGGGCGAAGACATCGGGTCGCACCAGGTCGTTGAGACGAATACCGCGCCGGCCGATCTTGTCTTCGTAGGCCGGACCGATGCCGCGGCCGGTGGTTCCGATTTTCCTGTCCCCCTTGGCTTCCTCGCGGGCAATGTCGATGGCGGTGTGCCAGGGCATGATGATGTGGACGTTGCCGTCGATCACCAGCTGGCCGTCATCCTGCATGTAGCCTCTGGCCTTGAGCCCTTCGATCTCTTTGATGAAGACGCGCGGATCAAGGACGACGCCGTTGCCGATGATGCAGCGTTTGCCGGGGTGCAGAATTCCCGAGGGAATCAGGTGGAGGATGGTTTTCTGGTCACCAACCACCAGGGTGTGCCCGGCATTGTTGCCGCCCTGAAAGCGGATCACGTCGTCGGCGTACTCGGTGTAGATGTCGACGACCTTGCCTTTGCCTTCGTCGCCCCATTGGGCGCCTACGATTACAACGTTCGGCATTCTTTTCAGCTCCTGTGGGGATCGAGTTGCAGGTTGCCGGCTTCGATCTCGTCAATGGAAATCTGCCTTTCGTGGCCGTCGGCGACCCTGACCAGCTTGACGGAATCCTGCTCGCTCCCGATGATCATCACGTAGTGAAAGTCCATTTTCCCGGCATAGGCCAGGGTTTCTTCAAGCCCGCGCGGGTAGTTGTCGCGGGCGGCGGAATAACCTTGTCGACGCAGGGCGCGGGCCAGTTGCTGGGCCCGGCTCTTGTTGTCTCCCTGTTGAAAGAGCAGCACGTCGGTGGTGCGGGCCGCCGGCAGCTGCAGTTCTTTGTCGAGGGCGAACAGCAGGTTGAGCAGATTGAAAGTGAATCCGGTGGCCGCCAGCGGGCGGCCGTAGCGGGCGGTCAGGTTGTCGTAGCGGCCGCCGCTGCAGACGGCCCGGCCGAGACCGGGCAGAAATCCCTGGAAAGTGATCCCGGTATGGTAGTCGAGGCCGCGGATCTCTCCAAGGTCAAAGGTGACATAGGGATCGACCTCATAGGTTTCGAGGACCTGCAGCACGTCGGCGAGATTGCTCAGGGCCCGGCGGGCGGAGGGGGTGTGGACGACCAGGTCGGCCCGGTCGAGGACTTCCCGTCCGCCGAACAGCCGTGGCAGGGCGAGCAGTTCCTCCTTCTGCCGGTCGCTGACGGCCAGCGGTTCGAGCAGTTGTCTGAGGCCGGAGGTGTCCTTGCGGCCGATGGCGTCGCGCAGCGCGGCCAGTGTTGCCTTATCGAGGTCGAGGTCGTTCATGATGCCGCGAAAGAATTCGACCTGGCCGATGTCGATGGTGAATTCCGGCACCCCCAGATCCTGCAGCGCTTCGACCGCCATGGCGATCATTTCGGCGTCCGCCTCGGCGTTCGGCAGGCCGATCAATTCGACGCCGGCCTGGAAGATCTCCCGATCCTTGCCGGCCTGCTGCTCGGTGTGACGCAGCACCCGGCCGCTGTAGCAGAGCCGCAGCGGCAGCGGCAGGTTCTGCATGCGGGTGGCGACGATACGCGCCACCTGCGGGGTGATGTCCGGCGGGAAGGCGACCAGTCGTCCGCTCTGGCGGTCATCGAAGCGGAAGGTCTTTTCACGCAGACCGCTGCCCAGCCCCTGTTCCAGGACGTCGAGGTTCTCCAGTGCCGGTGGCAGCACCGGGCGAAATCCCCAGCGGTGGAAAAGCTCCAGCAGGGTCTTCTGCAGGAATTCAATCTTGGCCGCCCTGTTCGGCAGAAAGTCTTTGACCCCCTTGGGAAGTAGGGCTTCGGGGATGGTTGCGTCAGTCGTCATCGTTTTCCGTGGGCATGAAGGCCGTTAGAGAATAACCTGGATGGCCGAACGGATGGCCTGATGGGCCCTGATCCGTTCCAGGACATCATCCGGGATCGGGGTGTCGATATTGAGGACCGTGAGGGCTTCGTCACTGCCCCGGGCCAGGTTCATCCGGGCGATGTTGATCTCTGCTTCGCCGAGCAGCTGGCCGATGTAGCCGACCACGCCCGGCTGGTCATGGTTGTAGAGGATCAGGATCGGACCTTCCGGCGAGGTTTCCAGGTCGTAGTGATCAATCTTGACGATTCGCGCGCGGTCGCCGAACAGCCCGCCGCAGACACTGCGGCTGCCGTTCTCGTCCTCGATGGTGACCCGCATCAGGGTGGCGTAGCCTTCACTTTGCGAGCTTTTCGCCTCGACGATGTCGATCCCCCGCTCTTTGGCGATGAAGGGCGCGTTGACATAGTTGACCATCGAGCCGACCACCGGCTGCAGCAGCCCGTTGAGGACCGCCATGGTCAGCGGCGCCATCGGGTGGGCGGTGATGTCACCGGCATACTCGATGTTGAGTTTGCGTACCGCGCCGTTGCTGAGCTGGGTCAGCAGGGCACCGAGCTTTTCTCCGAGCTGCACGTAGGGGCGGATCTCGGCGAGCAGTTCGGCGCTGACCGAGGGGACATTGAGGGCATTGATCACTTCGCCGTGCTGCAGGAAGGCGACGATCTGTCGGGCCACCTGGACGGTGACATTGATCTGGGCGTCGACCGTGGCGGCCCGGAGATGCGGAGTGCAGATTACTTCCGGCAGCCGCAGCAGGGGATTGTCCGCGGCCGGAGGTTCCTGGCTGAAAACATCCAGCGCGGCGCCGCCGATCTGTCCGGCGGCAATGGCTTTCGCCAGGGCCTGCTCGTCGATCAGGCCGCCGGTGGCACAGTTGATGATGCGGCAGCCCGGTTTGCAGCGCTGCAGCTGTTTTTCTCCCAGCAGGTTCTCGGTCTCCTGGTTGAGGGGGACGTGCAGGGTTATGAAGTCGGCCTCCGCCAGCAGCTGGTCCAGGTTGAGCTGACGGGCGCCGAGCTGCCGGACCATCTCCTGCGGCAGATAGGGGTCGTGGACCACCACGTTCATCTTCAGGGCGCGGGCACGTTCAACCACCAGTCGGCCGATTTTTCCGGCACCGATCACGCCGAGAGTTTTTCCCGCCAGTTCAATGCCGAGAAACTGTTCCTTATCCCAGTTGCCGGCGCTGGTGGAGATATGCGCCCGGGGGATGTTTCGGGCGAGGGAGAAGAGCATCGCCAGGGTGTGCTCGGCGGTGGTTGTGGTGCTGCCGAACGGGGTGTTCATGACCACCACTCCCTTGCGGTTGGCGGCCGCAAGGTCCATGTTTTCAATCCCGATTCCGGCCCGGCCGATGACCTTCAGGCATGCGGCGCTCTCCAGCAGTTCGGCGCTGACCCTTGTGCCGCCACGCACCACCAGTGCTTCGGCATCACGGATTGCGACCCGCAGGTCGTCGCTGGAGATGCCCGGTTGATAATCGAGGGTGATGCCTTCGGCGGATTCGAAGACCTGCAGCCCCTCTTGGGAGAATGTGTCTGAAATAAGGACTTTCATGGGGTCGGGGCGGTGCTTTCGGGCCGTTTTTTCAGCGCTGCGCACCAACCTGATAAACTAGCAACAGGGCCCTGCGGTGTCAAGGTAAAAGCCAGACTGGACGGGGGGTTGCATAAAAAAGCCCGGCATCGGAGCCGGGCGGAAAGACGGGCTGGAAGGGGGTGGTCAGCTGATGGTGACATTCTGGGCCTGCAGGCCCTTGGGTCCGTCGATCATTTCGAAGGAGACGATATCCCCTTCGTTGAGTGTTCGGTAGCCATCCATCTGGATAGCGGAAAAGTGGACGAAAATGTCCGGGCCTCCCTCCTGTTCAATGAAGCCGAATCCCTTGGTGTTGTTGAACCACTTGACCGTGCCTTGCATCGTCATACCGCATCTCCTGTTCAACTGGCCGTAGCCGAGATGGCTGACAGGCCGTTCTCGAAAAGGCGCCCTCCTGTCGGCGCAAAACATCTCAACTTTAGCGCTTTGCCGAGAAAAATCAAGCGGGATTCGTTAAATTATGCAAACATTACTGCGCCTGTTCTTGTCCTGATGATGCAAAAAAGGGGAAAGCCGCCTGTCGGCGGCCCTCCCCGCATTGGATGTTGCCGATGATCTTTGTGGGCTGTCAGTGCAGTTTCAATTTTCTGCGCAACTGACGGAGCATCTTGTCGTGGCAGGGTTCGCAGATGGTTGATGTGTCGATTTCACAGACATTGCGGCGAATCTGATACCCTTCGGCCTCGATGGCACCCTGGTAGCTTCCGCACCAGGCACAATACTTGAGCATGACGCTCTCCCTTGTGGTTTGCATTACCAGATACCACAAGATCTTGTAGTGTCAAGGACTCAGGGTTGGGATTATTTCTTTTCTCCGGACGCCTGTCGGCGCAGGTATTCGATCAGCAGGCGAACCCCGACCCCGGTCCCTCCGGGACTGAGGTAATCGCGTTCCTTTTCCTGCCAGGCCGTACCGGCAATATCGAGGTGCGCCCAGGTATAGTCGCGGGCGAAGGTTTGCAGAAAGGCTGCGGCGGTGATGGTTCCGGCCGGTCGGCCGCCGACATTCTTGACATCTGCCACCTCGCTCTTGATCTGGTGGTCGTAGTCATCCCACAGCGGCAGTTGCCAGAGGCGTTCGCCGCTGCGTCGGCCGGCGGCCAGCAGCTGTTTAATCAGGCCGTCATGGTTGCCGAGCACGGCGCTGGCATGGTGGCCGAGAGCGATGATGCAGGCGCCGGTCAGGGTCGCCAGGTCGATAACCACCCGTGGCTTGAAACGGGCGGCGTAACTGAGGGCATCGGCCAGGATCAGCCGCCCTTCGGCATCGGTGTTGAGGACTTCAATGGTCTTGCCGCTGAGCGAGGTGAGGATGTCGCCGGGGCGGTAAGCCGTGCCGGAGGGAAGGTTTTCCACCGCCGGGACAATGCCGACCAGGTTGACCGGCAACCGCAGGGCGGCGGCCGCCTTGACGGTCCCGAGTACCGCCGCGCCGCCGGCCATGTCCATCTTCATTTCATCCATTTTATCGGCCGGTTTCAGGGAGATGCCGCCGGCATCGAAAACCACCCCTTTGCCGACCAGGGTGATCGGTTGCTGGGCCGGGTCGCCGCCATTGTATTCAAGAATAATCAGACGCGGATCACGGCAACTGCCCTGGGCAACGCCGAGCAGGGCTCCGCAACCCTCTTTTTCAAGCTGTCGGCGTTCCAGTACGGTGCATTTCAGTCCCGCCTCTGCGGCCATTGACTGCGCCTGCTCAGCCAGGAAGGCGGGTGACTTGATGTTGCCGGGCTGGTTGACCAGGGTACGGGCGAAGCAGGCACCGGCGCAGATCGCGGCGGCGTCCGCCACCCCGGCTGCGGCCTGATCGCGTTGGGCCCGCGTATCGACCAGCAACAGTCCTTCGTCGACAGGGGCCGCTTTCCGTTCATCGTCGCTCAGGTAGTGGTCAAAGCTGTAGCCGGCCAGCAGCAGCCCCTCGGCGGTTGCCTGCACCGCCAGGTCCGCAGTCCGGGCGGTGGAGAAGCTTGCCAGATCCAGGCAGAACTGGCCGAGTCGGCGTTCGCGCAGTTGTCTTACGGCCCGGCCGGCGCCCTGCCGCAGAGTCTCGCCGCTGATCTCGGCTGTTTTGCCGAGGCCGATCAGCAGAACTCGGGTCGGTCCGATCATCGCGCCGCTGTGCAGCAGCATGGTTTCGCCGCAACGCCCCCGGAACTCGCCTTCGCGGCGGGCGCGTTGCAGAATTCCGCCGAGGGCGCTGTCGAGTTCTTTCAGGAGGGGGGTGGTCATCCTGCCTTCCTGGACCCCCAGGATCAGGCAGGGGGTTTTCTGTTTCAGGGGGGCGGCTTTCTTGACCTGCAGTTTCATGAGGACTCCTCGTTCCTTTCAGGGACAACGTTGTTTCAGGAATTTCGCGGGGCCCGGGCATTTTGACTTTCGGCTCCGGCCCGCTAGAATGCTAGGAGGCTGTCGGACTATCCATAAACTGGCTGCAAATCCGCGCGTTCGGCCCATATCCCAGCTCTATTTTGTCCCATAGCCACTGCTATGAGGCTGCAATTGAGCCGAAATCTGTGCTCAAACGCTCGAATTTTCGCTTCAGCCTGTATCGTCCGACAGTCTCCTAGGATAGACAATAACTGCAGGTTTTTCCAGCGGGGAGGGAACGATGAGCAAAAGTGGATGGTGGTTGTTGCCGGTGGCAGCGGTGTTTTTCCTGGCGGGGTGCGCGTCATCCCGGCCCGCCGCGAGTGTCGATAAAACAACCGTTGCGGCGCAGGAGGAACAGGCGGTCGATGGTGTCTCCGGCTATGAGCAGCAGGATGGTCGAACCGGACTGGTCGGCCGGGTGTTTCTCAAGGATGGCGGTCAGCCGCTGGCCGGCGCCTATGTCAATATCTACCCCGATACCACCTCCAACCTGCTCGGTCCATCGCAGTTCATTTCCAGCCCGACCGATGAGGACGGATATTACCGGATTGATGTTCCGGCCGGGACCTACTATATCGTGGCGCGCAAACGGACCACGGGAGAACCGAGCGGACCGCTGGCACCGGGTGACTATTATTCCGAGCACCGACGCATCAGGGCCGAGGTCAAGTCGGGTCGCCTGGCGCGGGTCGATCTGGAAGTGGTGCCGATGAAGGCGCCGATGTTCTTCAAGAAAAACCTGGCTGATCGCCGGACCGACACCGGTATTCGCGGTCGCCTGGTTGATGCTTCCGGCAAACCGGTACCCGGCAGTTTCGCCATCGCCTATGTCGACGACAATCTGAAGCGCCTGCCGGACTATGCGTCGACCCTTTCCGACGGCCAGGGGCGGTTCACCATCTACCTGCCCAAGGGCGGAACCTACTACCTGGCGGGGCGGGTTCATGCCTGGGATATGCCGCATCCCGGGGAATTGTACGGTAAGCTCGGGGGTGACCAGCCGAAGCCGCTGGCGGTGAAGAAAGGGTCCTTTGTCGAAGATGTGACGCTGGTGCTGACGCCGTTTACGGGGACGTACAAACCCGGCAAAAGCCGCCGTCCTTATTAGCGAGGGCGGCCGATACGCACGCATCTGTTGCGTTGCTCGCGCCTTCAGTCGCTGCGGAGTAGCTGCCGCTACACCTCACTCCCTCAGCCGCGAGACGCCTTGCATCTACGCACGTCTCGACCGCCTTGAAGCAAAGGTGCTGTGATTTCAACCGCCTCGGACGGTGGTGCTGGAGGCATGACACGACAAAGGCCACAATCCAATTTTGTATCGGGTGTGGCCTTTGTGTCGTTTATCGTTTGCCCCCGGTTGAGCAAAAATGCTCAGATGCAAGGCGTCCGTAACCCTGCGGAATAAGGCGTACCGGAAGGTACGTCGTTGACGCAGGGGGAAGGACAACGCCGCAGATGGGCGTTTTTGCTCAACCGGTCAGCGCATGCCGACCCTGCTCAGCAACACGCCGAGCTTGCGGTTGAGAAAATGTTCCCGCGGCAGAGCGGCGACCGGCGGCGGCTTGCGCTGTCCGAGTCGCTTCAGCTGGTCGATGATTTCCTGGTTGCGCTCCATCTTCAGCCCCTGCCGAAAGGCACGGATGGCGCGTCCCTTCTGGCCGGCTTCGAGGTAGACTTTTCCCAGGTTGAGATAATGCAGGCTTTTTCCCGGGTCGCTCTGTTGGGCAGCGAGGCACATGGCGATGGCCTTCTGGTATTGCTTTTTTTCCCGCGCCAGGCAGTAGGCCAGATGCGATTTGACCAGCGGGGTGGCGGACAGCCTGGCGGCATCCTCGAACAGGACCAGCGCCAGCAGGGTGTCGCCTTCAGCGATCGCCTGTTTTCCTCGCTCGACCAGGACGTTGAATCGTTCTCTGCTCATCGGCCCTCTCTTTGGTGGCGGTCAGAATCCGTAGTCTGAATCAGGTCTGGCGAGGTTTTATCCAGCAATCCCTGTTCCAGTCAGCAGTTTATCGCCCCGCAGGCGGGGTGCAAGCCGGTCGTCACCCTGCCGGAAGCGGAGGTCCGGTTCTTTCACGCCTATAATTACCGGCTTATCACCGGGGGGCGGGGCTTGCCTGAACGTACTGAGTCAGATTTCAGCCCATGCGCAATGCGATGAAACTGTCCAGGTCGGGGCAGTTGAGAAAGGCGTTGTTTTCCAGTTCCCAGGCGATGGTCGAGGTCGGGGTCGGTCCATAATCGTGTCCGGGATAGACCAGGGTTTCGGGGGGCAGTTGTTTGATCCGCTGCAGACTGTGGTAGAGACGTTTCACATCTCCGCCCGGCAGATCGGCACGGCCGCAACGGCTGACGAACAGGGTGTCGCCGGTAATGATCGCGTCGCCGACTCTGAAAATGACCGAGCCGGGGGTATGACCCGGGGTATGCAGGGATTCAATCCGGCCGTTGCCGAGGAGGATCAGGCTGCCGTTGCCGAGCGGCTGCTGGGCGTGGGGAATGTCGCTGGGATGGGCGGTGAGCACCGCGCCGGTGGCGGAATGGATGGCGTTGTTGCCGGCGATGTGATCGCGATGGCCATGCGTGTTGGCCAGGATGCGGATGTCCAGCCCGCGTTCGGCGGCGGCTTCGAGCAGCAGTTCCGGTGCGAAACCGGGGTCGACAACCATGGCTTCACGGGTCTCCGGACACCAGACGAGGTAGGTGAAGTTGTCCGACCGGCCGACCGGCAGCTGCAGGATTTCAAAGTTTGTCATGATCAGAGCCAGTCCGGGGTTGCCGGCTCGGTCCGGCCGATGATGCGGATCTCCCCCTCGGTGATTTTGAACTGCAGGCCGGTTGCCTTGACGGTCCATTCATCTCCCTCGGCCGGTGGTTGCGGGAATTCGCGGCTGCCGAGGTAGATGTCTTCATTGTCGATCATGCCATACCATTCGAGCTGGCCGGTCTGCCAGATTTTGGTTTTAAGTCCGTAAGCCATAGAACGTGGATCTCCTGGTTTCGTGGATTGGGGGCTGATGTGATCACCGATTTAATCATAGCCGCAGATGCCGCCGGGACGCAATCGCTTCCGACGGTTCCAGATCCACCGGCTGTTTTGCGGACCGAGAGTGGCGGGATGGGTGGAGATGCGAGGCGCCGTGCCGATTCGGGCGGAAACGTAGTCAAACTACGTTGAACACCGAATCGGTAAAGGTAGTGAAGTAGATTCAGCCATAACGACAGCCGAATCCCGAAATTGCCGGTGGATCCGGGACGCCGGTTGTGATGCCGGCGGCATTGCGGCTATAATGCTTCCTGTCTGTGGAGCTGAAGCGGCGACAGGAGGTTGGATGAAGTTTACCAAGATGCATGGAGCCGGCAACGATTATGTCTACGTCAACGGTTTCGTGGAACAGCCGGAAGATCCGGAAGGGCTGGCGCGGCGGGTCAGTGACCGTCACTTCGGCATCGGTTCCGACGGCCTGATTCTGATCCTGCCGTCGGAACGGGCCGATCTGCGGATGCGGATTTTCAATGCCGACGGCAGTGAAGCGCAGATGTGCGGCAACGGCGTCCGTTGCGTGGCCAAG
Organism: Geothermobacter hydrogeniphilus; assembly: GCF_002093115.1. Lineage (NCBI taxonomy): Bacteria > Pseudomonadati > Thermodesulfobacteriota > Desulfuromonadia > Desulfuromonadales > Geothermobacteraceae > Geothermobacter > Geothermobacter hydrogeniphilus. Next base: position 158,593 of record NZ_NAAD01000004.1, read on the forward strand.
TACGCCTGGGATCATGGCCTGGTCCGTCGTCAGGAACTGACCGTGGAGACCGGAGCCGGCATTTTGACCCTGCAGCTCTTTCCCGGGGCCGATGAGAGAATCGAGCGGGTGCGGGTCAATATGGGGACACCGCGCCTGACCCGGGCTGAACTGCCGATGACCGGAGCGGCCGACCACCGGGCGGTGGACGTGGAACTGGCGGTGAATGGTGAGGTTTTCCGGGCGACCTGCGTGTCGATGGGCAACCCTCACTGCGTCATCTATGTTGATGATGTCGAGCGCTTTCCGGTGGCGGACGTCGGTCCGTTGATCGAGCATCATGCCTGGTTTCCCGAGCGGATCAATGTTCATTTCGTACAGGTGCTTTCCGCCACCGAAGTCCGGCAGCGGACCTGGGAGCGGGGTGCCGGGGAGACCCTTGCCTGCGGGACCGGGGCCGCGGCGGTCTGCGTGGCCGGGGTGCTGACTGGTCGCGGCGACCGCTCGCTGCTGGTCCATCTGCCCGGTGGTGAGCTGCGGCTGGAATGGGCCGCGGACGGCGATGTCTACATGACCGGACCGGCGACCGAGGTCTTCAGCGGGGAGTGGCGGGGATGAACGACTGTCCGATGTGCCGGCGCTGGCGGCAGGAGCCCGACCTGCGTATTGTCGAATTCGAGCATTGTTATGTGACCCTCAATCGGGACCAGTTTTTTCGGGGCTACACCCTGGTGTTCAGCAAAGACCATGTCACGGAGCTGTTTCATCTCGATGCCGTGACCCGGGGGGCGGTGCTGGAGGAGGTCAATCGCGTGGCAGAGGCCCTGGCCAGGATTTTCAACCCGACCAAGATGAACTACGAACTGCTTGGCAATATGGTGCCGCACATGCACTGGCACCTGGTGCCGCGCTTTGTCGATGACCCGCTCTGGCCGCGTCCGATCTGGAGCGAGCCCCATGATGAACAACCGCTTGCATCGGAGGCCTGCCGCGAGCGGATCAGGCTGATCCGCGAAGCGTTGGAGGACTGAATAACGTGGATGCCGTTCTGTTCGACCTCGACAATACTCTCTATTCACCGGAGCGTGACCTCTTTTCCCTGATTGACGTGCGCATCAACCGTTACATGAAAGAGGTGGTCTGTATTGCCCCGGGCGAGGTCGACGGCCTGCGGCGGCGCTACTGGCAGGACTACGGCGCCACCCTGCAGGGGCTGGTGCGCCATTGGCAGGTCGATCCGGAGGATTATCTCGATTATGTGCATGACGTCGATGTCGCCGGTCGGCTTTCGCCCGACCCCGGGCTGCGTAATGCCATCGAACAGCTGCCGATGGACTGCTATGTTTTTACCAACGGCTCCTGCGGTCATGCCGAACGGGTGGTCGATGCTCTCGGCCTGCAGGGGGTTTTTGCCGGCATCTTCGATATCCGCATCGCCAACTACCAGCCGAAGCCGAACCCTGATCCCTACCGGGGTGTGCTGCAACGACTGGGAACCGACGCCGGTCGCTGTGTGATGATCGAGGATTCTCTTGACAACCTGCAGACCGCCAAGCAACTTGGCATGATCACCGTGCTGGTCGGGAGCGGACCGGCTGCAGGCCATGTCGATCATCATGTCGCCGATGCCCGGAGTGCCGCTGAAGCGGTCGGCACCCTGGTTTCTCCCTCCTGCTGACGGGGAAGGTGAGCCATCGTGATCCGGCATCCCCTCGGTGTTCATGCCTCGATTGCCGGCGGAATTGAAAAAGCGATCCTGCGTGGCGAGCGGATCGGTTGTACCGCGCTGCAGATTTTCACCGGCAACGCCAGCCGTTGGGTCGTGAAACCCCTTTCACCGATTGGTGTTGAGGCGTTTCACGCCGCCCGGCTGAACAGTTCTATCAGCAGGGTGTTCGCCCACGACAGTTACCTGATCAATCTTGCCGCACCCGACGACGGGAAGTGGGAAAAATCGAAAGCCGCCTTCATCGATGAACTGCGACGCTGCCGGCAGCTCGGACTCGACGGGCTGGTGATGCATCCCGGCGCCCATCTTGAGAGCGGAGAAGAGGTCGGGTTGCAACGTGTCGCCGCCGCCTTCCACGAGATTTTTGCCGCCGTCCCGGATGCGCCGCAGGTGCTGCTTGAGACCACCGCCGGCATGGGCAGTCATCTCGGTTGGCGCTTCGAACAGCTGGCGCGTATTATCGAGCGGGTTCCCGAACATGATTTCGGTATCTGCTTCGATACCTGCCACGTCTTCGCCGCCGGTTACGATATCTCCGGTGAAGCCGGTTACGAGGCGGTCATGGCCGAGTTCGACCGTCTTGTCGGTTGCGGGCGCATCCGCCTGTTCCACATCAACGACAGCAAAAGGGACTGTGGTTCGCGGGTCGATCGCCACCAGCATGTCGGGCGGGGCTGTATCGGTGAGACCGGCTTCGCCTGTCTGATGCGGGATGCGCGCTTTGCAGATGTTCCCAAGATCCTGGAAACACCGCCGGGGGAGGAGCACGCCGATGACCTGCGCAACCTGGAGCTGTTGCGACGACTCGCGGGGGAGGGTTGATCGGAAGATTGCGGCACCTCAGGTGCCGGGAACCTGTTTACGGAGCAACTTATTTATGCGTGCAGTGTTGCAGCGGGTCAGTGAGGCCCGCGTCAGGGTGGACAACGAAATCGTCGGGGAGATCGGGCCGGGGTTGCTGGTACTGCTCGGAGTTGGTCGGGGTGATGATGAGCGGGATGTTGCCTACCTGGCGGACAAGACGGCCGGTCTGCGTATTTTTGAAGACGACGGCGGCAAGATGAATCTTTCGGTCAGCGATATCGGTGGTGCCGTGCTGGCGGTTTCGCAATTCACTCTGTTCGGGGACTGCCGCAAGGGACGGCGGCCGGGATTTTCGGCGGCGGCTCCTCCAGACGAGGCGAACCGTCTTTACCAGTTGTTCGTTGACCGGTTGCGGCAGCTGGGGCTGCCGGTTGCCACAGGTATTTTTCAGGCCGATATGAAAGTCGAGCTGGTCAACGACGGGCCGGTGACCATGCTGCTTGACAGCAACAGGGAGTTCTGATGGACGGAGATGTTCAGGAAGGGCGTGGCCGCAGCGCCAGGAAACGAGCCGCGCAGCAGGTGGAAAAACTGGCACAGCAACTGGTTGACCTGCCGGAGAAGCAGCTGCCGGATTTGCCTTTGCCGGCTGAGCTGGCAACGGAGCTGGAGCAGGTGCGCCGCACCCGTGGTCATTCTTCACGGCGCCGGGCGGTCAAGCACCTGGCCGGGATGCTGCGTCGTGACGAGGAACTGATCGGTCGGATTGAAGACCATCTGGCAGGTATGAGCGAAGCCCATTGGCGGCAGCAGGCCCGTTTTCACCGGCTGGAAGAACTGCGTGACCGCCTCTGCGATCCGCAGACGGTCGATACTGTGATCCAGGAGTTGTCCGGGTGTCTGTCCGGGCCCGAAATCAAGGAACTGAGACGGCTTTCCCGGGTTGCCGGCAATGGTGACCGTGGTGCGGCGCGGAAGGTCTTTCGGCTGTTGCGTGACCTTGAGGGAGAACTCTGCCGTGATTGAATCCGGGGTGGGGGATGTTAAGCTGAAACAGGGAGGATTGTAAATGCTGCGTCTGATAATCATACTTGTCGTGAGCCTGACGGTTGCCGCCCCGGTTTGTGCCGTGGAGCTTTATCCCTGTCGAGATCAGGAGGGGCGCCTGTTCGTGACCGACGACCCGGGTCACCTGCCGGAAGGCTGTACCCTGCTCGGGGCACCTCCGGGCAAGGGGAGCTTCAGTATCGTGACCTCTCCTGACGACAGTCCTCCCGCCCGCGGCGTCATGACGGCTCCGTCCCGTACCGGTCAGCTGGAACGGGCCCGGACGCGGATATGGCAACATCGTGCTGAAACCCTGCTGGCTGATTATCGTCGGATTGTTGGTGAGATGTCCCGCATCCGCCGCAGTCGTGACCGGCGCGTGGCGCGCCAGCGGTTGGAACTGGTCAAAGAGAAAAAGGAACTGCTGCTGGCCGAGGTGCAGCGATCGAACCGTCTTATTCTGCGCCAGGAACTGGCTGAACTGCTGGCCGTGATCCCCGATTGAAACAAAAAAACCCGACCATCTGGTCGGGTTTTTTTGTCAACCGGATTCAGGGTAAAACTCAGAGAGCTTTTTTGATCAGGCCTTCGAGCTGGTTTTTCGGTACCGCGCCGACCACCTGGTCAACGACCTTGCCGTCCTTGAACAGGATCAGGGTCGGGATGCCGCGCACACCGTACTGGCCCGGAGTGGCTGGATTGTCATCAACATTGAGCTTGCCGATCTTGACCTGGCCGTCAAATTCATCCGCCAGGCTGTCGACCACCGGGGCAATAGCCTTGCAGGGGGCGCACCAGGATGCCCAGAAATCCACCAGGACCGGAGTGGGGGACTGCAGAACATCACTGTCGAAACTGTCGTCGGTCAACTCTACAACTTTATCGCTTGCCATCGTCTGTATCTCCTTTGGAATGAAATCCTGAAAACGGTCAATCGGTAACCGGAGTCGAACAGGGTCGACGCGCCTGCCGGGGGCCACGAATTCAGGGATGCTTCAATGGGAAGAAATCACGTCGTACAATGATAATCAACGCTTCAGAAAAATCAAGGGCATGTTTACGGCCCAAATCCACCGGCAATTTCGGGATTCGGCTGTCGTTACAGATGAATCTGCTTCGTTGCCTTCACCGCTTCGGTGCTCAACGTAGCACGGCTACGTCTGCGCCCAAATCGGCGCGGCGCCTCGCATCTCCACCCGTTCCGCCACCCTCGGTCCACAAACAGCCGGTGGATTTGGGCACGGGCGAGACCGGCTGCGCTTGACAGTTCCCCCTCGGGTTCCTATGCTCTGCCCTGACCCGGTCTGCCCTGACCCGGTCTGCCATTGGAGTGAAAGTCTTGAACGGAGGTGGGTCATGTCCCAAGCCAGGATCATGACTGCGGTTGCGCAGCATGTCGAACGAGTGACAAAAAGCTTTGAGCTGCAGTCCGAGGAGTTGGCCGGACTGGTCGAGCAGGTTGTCAACGGCTTCTATCAGGAACAGAAGCTGTTGCTGGCCGCTTCGGGCGTGCTTGGTGACGTGGCCAACCTGATCGCCAACCAGTTTCTTCACCGGCTCCATTTTGAACGGCCGCAGTTGCCGGCGGTTTCCCTCTGCCATGACCTGACCCTGGCGGCGTCCCTGGCCCGTCACAACCTGGATGACCAGTACTATGCCCGCCAGCTGCAGATGCTGGCCGCTTCCGGTGACCTGCTGTTGATCCTTGCCGACGGCCAGCACGACGCGGCCATCGATGCCGCGATTCAGGTGGCGCGTGACAAGGAGTGCACGATCGCCGTTCTCTGTCCGGCCCGGCCCGGCTGGAACGGCCCCGCGGTTGATTTCAAGCTTGAACTGGAAGCCGACAATACCGGTGAACTGGCAGAAACCGCTCTGCTTTTTGGCCGACTGTTGTGCGAACTGGTTGAACACGAACTGTTTGGAATCTGATCTCATGACCCTCTTCCCGGCAATGCTCGACCTGCAGGACCGGCTCTGCCTGGTGGTCGGCGGCGGTACGGTTGCCTGCCGCAAGCTGCAGTCGCTGCTGGCGGCCGGAGCCAGGGTTCGCCTGGTGGCTCCCGACTGTCGGCGGCCGCCCGTTCAGGGAGAGTTTGAATGGCTGCGCCGCTGCTGGCGGCCGGAGGACCTGAGTCCGGATGTTCTGCTGGTGGTCGTGGCCACCGACAACCCGCAGGTCAACCGGGAGATTGCCGAGACGGCAAGACGGATGAATATCCTGGTCAATGCCGCCGCTGTCGGCACTCGTGGCAACCTGCAGTTTCCGGCGGTGCGGCGCCGGGGACGACTGACCCTGGCGGTCGGCACCGAGGGGGGCAGTCCGGCTCTGGCCGGGCTGGTTGCCGATCTGGCGCTGCAGCGATTCGGTCCCGAATGGGAGTTTGTGGCTGAACTGGTCGCGGCGCTGCGGCGCTCCGCGTTGACAGCCGCTTCGGGGCGGGAATATAATCAATCTTTTTTGCGCCTTTTGCTTGACGGTGGGTTGGCCGAGATGGTTGCCCGGGGGCGTTGGAACGATGTGGACCAGTTGTTGCAAACGGTCTGCGGTGGCAATTGCAGCCTGGCGGCATTGGGGCTGGAACGACCGGACGGGAACCCATGAGCATCAATATTCTCCTCTACAAAATCACCCTGCTGGTTTATCTCGCGGCGACTGTGCTGTTCCTGGTCGATGTGATCACCCGTCGTGTCAAGCTGGGCACAATCGCCCGCTGGGTCCTGGGGGGAGGATTCCTTCTGCACTGCGTCACCTTGGGGGCGCGCTACTTTGCCACTGGCCACGTCCCGGTGGTCAATCTGCATGAATCGCTGTCCTTTTTTGCCTGGGCGGTGATCGGCATCTTCTTCCTGTTTGATTTCAAATACCGACTTGATATTCTCGGCGCCTTCAGTTGTCCGCTGGCCCTGGCACTGATGATCCTCGGCGCGGCGACCACCGCACCGACGCCGACCGTCAACCCGGCCCTTGACAGCTGGTGGTTTCCGGTTCATGTCGCCCTGGCGTTTCTCGGCTATGCCGTCTTCGCCCTCTCCTTTGTCGCCGCGGTCATGTACCTGTTGCAGGAGAGAATGCTCAAGAGCAAGAGTTTCTCAGGGCTCTATTACCGTCTTCCGTCTCTGGAGATTCTCGACAACATCAACTACCGGTGCCTGACCATCGGCTTTCCGCTGATGACCATGGGGATCATTTCCGGGGCCGTGTGGGCCAACTCGGCCTGGGGCGGCTACTGGCGCTGGGATCCCAAGGAGACCTGGGCGCTGATCACCTGGTTCCTCTACGCGGCCCTGCTGCACGGTCGCCTGACCATCGGCTGGCGCGGACGACGGGCGGCTATCTTTGCCATCATCGGATTTCTCTGCCTGATGTTCACCTTCTTCGGGGTGAACATGATGCTTTCGGATCTGCACAGTTTCAACGCCCTGGAAGGACGCTAGGGGAGTTACGCGCTGTATGAATATTATTGTTGTTGGTCTCAGCCACCATTCCGCGCCGGTGGAAATTCGGGAGAAGGTCGCCTTCTCGCCGAATGACATGCAGCGTCCGTTGCGGCAGGTATTCGATCTGCCGGATATCGGGGAGGCGATGATCGTTTCCACCTGCAACCGGGTGGAAATCTATGCCACCAGTCGCGACCCCGACGCCGGCATCGCCGGTTTGCGCCGTTTCATGGCGGATTTTCACCAGCTTTCCCAGGATGACCTGCAGCCGCATCTCTACGATTACCAGGGCGAGGAGGCGATTCGTCATGTTTTCCGGGTTTCGGCCAGCCTCGATTCGATGGTGATCGGTGAACCGCAGATCCTCGGTCAGATCAAGACCGCCTATGGCTACGCCGCCGAATTCAAGACCGTCGGTCTGATCCTCAACCGTTTTCTGCACAAGGCCTTCTCGGTCGCCAAGCGAGTGCGGACAGAAACCAATATCGCCGGCAACGCGGTCTCGGTGTCCTTTGCCGCGGTGGAACTGGCGCGCAAGATTTTCGGTTCGCTCGACAACAAGACGGTGCTGCTGATCGGGGCCGGAGAGATGTGCGAACTGGCGGCCAAGCATTTTATCAACAACGGTGTCGGTCGGGTGCTGGTCACCAACCGGACGTTCTCCCGGGCGGAGAGGCTCGCCGCCGAGTTTGCCGGGCGGGCGATCCCCTTCGAGGAGTTCCCCGAGCATTTGCACCTCGCCGACATCGTCCTCACTTCGACCGGCGCGCCGACCTGTATCCTCGATCGTTCCCGGGTTGAGAAGGTCCTCAAGATCCGCAAGAACAAACCGATGTTCTTTATCGATATCGCCGTCCCTCGAGACATCGAACCGCAGGTCAACGGAGTGCCCAACGTCTATCTCTACGACGTCGACGATCTGCAGGGGGTGGTTCAGGCCAATCTCAAGGAACGGCATAAAGAGGCGAAGAAGGCCGAAGAGATCATCGACCTGGAGATCGGCCAGTTCCACGCCTGGATGGGGACGCTCCAGGTGAAGCCGACCATTGTTTCCCTGCGGCGCAGGTTCGAGGAGATTCGCCGCGGCGAGGTGGAAAAAACCCTGCGCAACCTCAAGCATGTCGACAAGAAACAGGAGCAGGCCATCGAAGCCTTGACCTCCGCGATCATCAACAAGATCCTGCATCCGGCGATCAGCGCCCTGAAAGAGAAGCAGAATGGCGAGGGGGACAACTTCGTCGATGCCGTACGGACCTTGTTCGCCCTCGAAGGAACATCGGGGGAGACGCAATTCAAGCCGCTGGCGGTGGATGACGACGACCTCGAAACAGATCAACCGACACCCGATCAGAGTCAAGGAGCGAAATAATTATCATGGCGAAGAAAACCCTGCGCATCGGCACCCGTGCCAGTCAATTGGCCCTCTGGCAGGCCAACTGGGTCAAGTCCGAACTGGAAAAACGTTATCCGGATCTCGAAGTCACTCTGACCAAAATCAAGACCCAGGGTGACAAGATTCTCGATGTGCCGCTGGCGATGGTCGGCGGCAAGGGCCTGTTCGTCAAGGAAATCGAAGAGGCGATGCTACGCGGCGAGGTCGATATCGCCGTGCATTCGATGAAGGATGTGCCGACCGTTTTTCCCGAGGGGCTCGCCCTGCGCTGCATCACTGCCCGCGAGGATGTCCGCGATATCTGCATCCTCAAGCCCGGTTTCAAGAGTTTCCGGGATCTGCCGCAGGGGGCGCGCATCGGCACCTCGTCGCTGCGCCGCAAGGCCTGTCTGCTGCAGGTGCGACCCGATTTTCAGATGGTCGACATCCGCGGCAATGTCGAAACCCGCATTCGCAAGCTGACCGAAGAGGATCTCGATGCCGTGGTGCTGGCCGCCGCCGGCATGAAGCGGCTCGGCTTCGGCAACCAGATCTCTGAATATCTGCCGGTTGATGTTTCCCTGCCGGCCATTGGTCAGGGAGCGCTCGGCCTGGAAAGCCGCATCGATGACGACGAAACCAACGAGCTGATCGATTTCTTCAATGAACCAGAAACCGCCGCCGCGGTCACCGCGGAGCGAGCCCTGCTGGCCCGGCTCGAAGGCGGTTGCCAGGTGCCGATTGCCGCCTACGGTACGGTTGAGGAAGAACGGTTGACCCTCAGCGGCCTGGTGGCCAGCGTCGACGGCAGTGAGGTCATCCAGGGGCAGGTCGAGGGACCGGTCGCCGAGGCCGGACAGCTTGGGGTCTCGCTGGCAGATGATCTGCTGATTCGCGGGGCCGGCCGGATTCTCAACGCGGTTTACGGCGTCGAGACCTTCCACCCGAACAAGGAAGACGTTTAACCCGCAGCCGATGGCAGAGCAGATTTTATTTTCCGGCATGGTTTACCTGGTCGGCGCCGGGCCCGGTGATCCCGGGTTGATGACGATCCGGGGGTTGGCCTGCCTGCGGCGTGCCGAGGTGGTGATCTACGACTACCTGGCCAACCCGGTTTTTCTTGACGAAGCTCCGGCAGCGGCGGAGAGAATCTATGTCGGCAAGACCAGTGGTTGCCACCATACGTCTCAGGCGGACATCAACCAGTTGCTGATTGACAAGGCGCGTACCGGCAAACAGGTGGTCCGGCTGAAAGGGGGCGACCCTTTCATTTTCGGTCGCGGCGGTGAAGAAGCCCTGGCGCTGCATGAGGCCGGTATCCCCTTTGAAGTGGTTCCCGGGGTCACGGCCGGGTTCGCTGCCGCCGCCTATGCCGGTATTCCTCTTACTCACCGGGATTTCACCACCAGTCTGGCGCTCTTTACCGGTCATGAGAAGCCGGAGAAGAAACTTTCCAGCCTCGATTGGAGCAAGCTGGCAACCGGAGTCGGCACCCAGGTGTTTTACATGGGGATGGCCAACCTGGCGGTAATCAGCGAGCAGCTGGTTTGCCACGGGCGTTCCCCGAAAACGCCGGTGGCGGTGATCCGCTGGGCGACCACGCCGCGCCAGCAGGTGGTGGAAGGGACTCTGGCCGATATCGTTGACCGGGTCGCGACCGCCGGGCTCAAGCCGCCGGCGGTGATCGTCGTCGGCGAGGTGGTCGGCCTGCGCCGGCAGTTGCGCTGGTTCGAAGATCGTCCGCTGCTCGGCAAGCGGGTGCTGGTGACCCGGGCCGCCGGTCAGGCCGGGGACTTTGTCCGCCTGCTTGAACAGCAGGGGGCCGAGGCGCTTCCCTGCCCGGTCATCGAACTGGTCGACCCGGAGGATTTTGCTCCACTCGATGCCCAGATTGAGCATCTGGCCGATTTTGACATCCTGATTCTGACCTCAGCCAATGCCGTGGAGCGTTTTTTCGCCCGCCTTCGCGGCAAGGGGCTTGATTTGCGTGCGCTGGCCGGTTTGCGGGTGGTGGCGGTGGGATCGAAGACGGCTCGTTGCATTGCCGCGCAGGGCATCAATCCTGATCTGGTTCCGGTCGACAGCCGTGCCGAGGGGGTGGTTGCCGAACTGCTGGCCGAGGGCGTCAGAGACCAGCGGATTCTCTACCCGCGGGCGGCGCTTGCCCGTCCGCTGATTCCCGAGCAGCTGACCGCCGCCGGGGCCGAGGTCGCGGCGCCGGTCCTGTATCGTACCCTGCCGGCCGCCGAGGGGGCCGGCCGTCTGCGGCAGGCGTTGCTCGGCGGACTGGATGCCGTGACCTTCACGTCATCATCGACCGTGACCAACCTGTTTGCTCTGGCTGACGAGGAGCAGCGCGCTCAACTGAGTCGTCTGCCGCTCTTCTCCATCGGTCCCGAAACCAGTAAAACCTTGCGACGACATGGGCTGTCGGTCGCCGCTGAGGCTTCTTTTTCGACCCTTGAGGGGCTGGTCGCCAGCCTGATCGAATATTATCGAAAACCGGCCAAAGGCTAAGGGCAAAAGGCCAAGGGGAAGGCCCTCTTCCCTGATTGTTGCCGTCAGCCTTTAGCCCTGTGCCCTTAGCCGACCCTGAGGAGTGCCCCCATGTTTTTCCCCGAATACCGCGGCCGGCGTCTGCGCCGCAATCACAATCTGCGCCGCATGGTGCGTGAAACTCACCTGCGTGTCGATGACCTGATCTACCCGATGTTTTCCGCCTTCGGCGAGCGGATCAAAAAGGAAATCCCGTCGATGCCCGGTATCTACCAGCAGTCGATCGACAACATCGTCGCTGAAGCGCAGGAGGTGCATGCTCTCGGCATCCCGGCGGTGATCCTGTTCGGTATTCCGGAATGCAAGGATCCTCTCGGCCAGGACGCCTATGATGACGAGGGCATCATTCAACGCACGGTACGCGCCATCAAGGAGGCAGTGCCGGAGTTGACGGTGATCACTGATGTCTGCATGTGCGAATACACCGACCACGGTCATTGCGGGGTGATCCGGGAGGGGGATGTCGACAACGACGAGACCCTCAAGCTGCTGGCTGCCGAGGCTCTTTCCCACGCCCGTGCCGGGGCCGATATCGTTGCTCCCTCTGATATGATGGACGGCCGGGTGGCGGCGATCCGCGAAATTCTCGATGCCAACGGTTTCAGCGACATCCCGGTGATGAGCTACGCGGTCAAGTACGCCAGTGCCTATTACGGACCGTTCCGGGACGCGGCCGATTCGACGCCGCAGTTCGGCGACCGGCGTTCCTACCAGATGGACCCGGCCAACCGTATCGAGGCGTTCCGCGAGGCGGCACTCGATGTCCAGGAGTGTGCCGACTTCCTGATGGTCAAGCCTGCCCTAGCCTATCTTGACATCATCCGCGATATCAAGGACCGTTTTGACCTGCCGCTGGTCTGCTACAATGTCTCCGGTGAATACTCGATGATCAAGGCGGCCGCCGAGAAAGGCTGGATCGATGAGGATCGGGTGGTGATGGAGACCCTGGTCGGCATGAAACGGGCCGGGGCCGACCTGATTATCACCTACCATGCCAAACAGGCGGCGAAACTGCTGGGGGCTTGAGGCCTCACGGCCTTGTCGAGGGAAATAAGCGGGGGCATCCACAGTGGATGCCCCCGCTTCATCTGGGTTGATTCCGGTTCGGGTGTTGACCCTTTTCTCCGGCAGAAAGCCACCGCTCCGGGTATAATGAAGGGCAGGAGCCTCTATGACTGATGATATCCCTTCGCCGCAGCCGTTGAGCCGTTCCGAACAGATTACGGCCATTTCTCACTATTATCGGGCCGAGGTGCAGCGCAGCCTCGCCTGGCGTGAGCGTCTCGACCGGACCACCAACTGGGCCGGCGTGACCTCGACCGCTTTTCTCGGCTTCGGCTTCGCTCACCCGGAGATCCACCATTCGATTTTTATCTTCGGTTTCGCCATCCTGCACATCCTGCTGTTTATCGAAGCGCGGCGTTTTCGTTTTTACGATGCCTATGAATATCGTGTCCGGTTGTTGAATCAGCACTTCATTTACGATATCTTGGCGCACGGCACCCTGCCGACCGATTTCGATGCCGCCGATGAAAGTTACTGGCGCGCCGAACTCGCCTCGGACCTGCGTTATCCGCAATACAAGATGAGCCTGCGGGCGGCCCTGGCCCGGCGGTTGCGGGCCAATTACATTTATCTTTTCACGTTGCTGGTGCTGGCCTGGCTGGTGAAGATCTGGATTCATCCGGTGGTTGCCACCTCCTGGTCCGCGTTTGTCCGCCAGGGAGCCATCGGCATGCTGCCCGGTGGTTTCACCTTCGGTCTGATGGGACTCTTTTTCGCCTACCTGTGGTTGCTCAGCCGCCTCGGGCGCAAACCGAGCGGCGGGCGGGACCTGCTGCATAGCAAATAACCAGTCGAGACGATCATATCCATGCCTGTTCACGAAGAAGTTCTGCCCAATGGCCTGCGCCTGGTGCTGGCCGACATGCCGCACCTGCACAGTCTGGAAATGGTCTGCTATGTCGGGGCCGGAGGCCGCAACGAGACGGCCGAACTTTCCGGAATTTCCCATTTTGTCGAGCACATGCTGTTTCGCGGTTGCGAGGGGTATGACGACAGCATCTCACTGGAGCGGGCATTCGAGGCACTTGGTGGGGCCGTCAATGCCACCACCGATGCCGACACCACCTGTTTTTTCAGTCGCCTCCATCCCGAGCGTCTTGCCGAGGGGGCTGATCTCTTTGCCCGTTTGCTCTGCAAGCCGCAGTGGAACGCGATTGAGACCGAGCGGCGGATCATCCTGGAGGAAGCCCGGGAGGATTTGAACGAGGCGGGGGAGGTTATCAACAGCGATACCCTGACCAATGCCCTGCTGTGGCCCGACCATCCCCTCGGCCAACCGCTTATCGGTAGTGAATCGACCTTGCGGAAGATCGCTCTGCCGCAGCTGCAGCAGTACCATCGCAGCTATTACAGCCCGCGGAATGTCCTGGTCGCCGTGGCGGGTAAACTGCCGGGGCCGCGGTCCTACGAGGCGCTCCGCGAAGCCTTCACCTCCTGGAGAGGGCCGGAGGTCGCCGCTCCGTTGCCGGCTTCGCCCCTGCCGGAACAGGGCTGTCCGCAAAGTTGCTGGGTGCACGACTCCAGTTCCCAGTTGAATCTGCAGTTCGCCCTGCAGATCCCCTGGGGAAGATCTCATCCCGATTCCTTTGCGTTGCGTATCTGGCGGCGTATTCTTTCCTGGGGTGGGACCTCACGCCTGATGCTTCGACTTCGCGAGGAGCTCGGCCTGACCTACCATGTCGAGGCCGGCCTGAACATGTTGAGCGATACCGGCTGCCTGACCGTTGACCTGGCCGTCCCTCCGGAGCGGCTGCTGCAGGCGGTGGAGGAGGTTCTGTCGCTGCTGCTGGAAATGGGCAGCCGTCCTGTCGCCGAGGAAGAACTGCAACGCACCCTGCGCAACTTTCGCTATGATCTTGATTACAGTCGCGACCTGCCTGAAGAATTGGCGGTACGTTATGGTTGGGGCACATTGGTCGGTTACCGACGCAGTTTCGAGCGGGACCTGGCCGATGCCGAGGCCCTGACTGGAGAGACACTGCAGCGGGTGGCTCGTCAGTTGCTGGTTCCCGGGAGGTTGGCGCTGGCGGTCGTCGGGCCCTGGCGGACTGCCGATCGTCCGAAGGTGGAAGCGATGCTGGAACACTGGGCGTGACCGGTACCGGTCCGGCCGCTACATCACACATATCAGCCAATTTCGCACCACAGCTGCAAGACGCTGGATCAAGGCGCAGGCTCGGTGAGCGCGGCGGCGTAGCGGCAGCTACGTCGCACAAGCGAAGCGAGTCTGCAACGCAAAGTTGATGAAAAAGCCGGCGTCCTCACGACACAAAGGGCCCTGTCCGGAGAGATTCCGGGCAGGGCCCTTTGTTATTCAGTTGAATCAGAGCCCGAGGTACTGCGGTACGACTTCGGCAATGGTGTGGAAGATTTTGCGGAACTCGTCCTCGTTGCGTTCCAGCAGAGTGATACGGAAACCGCGTTCGGGGGTCGAGAAGGAGGAGAGCGGGACCACGCAGATGCCGGTGGAGGCGAGCAGGTAGTAGACGAAGCGCTTGTCGAGGGCGATGTCCGGTTCGGTGACCAGCTGTTCGACCAGTTCTTTGACTTCCGGCGATTCTATCGGCAGACTCTGGCGGTCATTGAGGCTCCCTCGTTCGAAGACCACGCTCATGTAGAAGGCGCCATTGGTGCGGTTGACTTCCAGACCGGGAACGTCCTTGAGCAACTCGTAGGCGATATTGGAATACTTTTCGTACCGGGCCGTGCGCTCCTTGAGCCAACCGGGATATTCGGGATGACTGAGAATCTTCGGGATCGCTTTCTGCGGCAGGGTGGTGGAACAGACCTCGACCATTTTCGAATCAAGAATGCTCTGGATGTAACGGGCGAAGACCGGATCCTTGTCGGCATTATAGACCTCAATCCAGCCGCATCGGGCGCCCGGCCAGGGCGCTTCTTTGCTGATGCCCTTCATTGAGATGCCCGGCACATCACCGACCAGGTCGGAGAGCGGCCGGGTCATCTGGCCATTGTAGACAATGTTCTGGTAGACCTCGTCGATGATCACAAACAGGTCATATTCCCTGGCCACGGCGATCATTTCGCGGAGGATGCGTTCCGGGTAGACGGCGCCGGTCGGGTTGTCGGGATTGATGATCAGCAGACCGGCGATGGAGGGATTGTATTTGATCGACAGCCGCAGGTCATCGAGGTCCGGATACCAGTGGTTGTGGGGGTCGAGACGATAGGTCACCGGGGCCTGCCCGGAATGGGCGCCTTCCGCCGAGGAGTGGGTCGAATAGGTCGGTGAGGGGCCGATAACCCGCGCCTCGCGGCGCATCAGGCCGTAGACTTTCTGGATGGCGTCGCCGAGGCCGTTGAAAAAGATGACATCCTCAGCCGTGATCTGCGCCCCGCCGCGGGCGTTGGTCTGTTCGGCAAGGAACTGGCGGGTTTCCAGCACACCCTTGGTCGCACAGTAGCCGTAGCTGCAGTCCTGCATCGCCAGATCGGCGACGATTTTTTTCATCCAGACCGGAATTTTCTCACCCTTGGCGATCGGATCACCGATGTTTTCCATATTGGTCTTGATGCCGAGCTGTTGCAGCTTTTCGGCAATCTCAACGATCGCGCGGATTTCGTAAACCCATTCTCCGGCGCCGATGTGGACGATATTCTTGCGCATTTCCAGCTCCCCTGGCCCGTTCTGGTCGGGCGTTGACTCTGATTCAGGTGCGAATCAGCTGATCCAATAAAAAAGGCCATGGCAGATGCCATGGCCCGTCGTTATCAAGTCGAATGCGTCAGCATTCTCCGCCATGGACATTTCCGAAGCCGTCGGTCCCTGCGGCCGCGGCGAAAATAGCTCGTGCTGCCGCGGCAGCCGGAAAATCTGCAGAAAAACAATGCATGTCCATGGTCTTTTCCAATGGTCAACTTCTCTAGCATATCGGCGACGGCAAAGTCAACAGATTCTCCCGGTTTCGCAGGTAATTTGCAAGTCCTGTCGTTCAGTTGCAGGACAGGAGTGATAGAATGATGGCAAGGGAGTCTGCCATGATCCGTTTCACGTTTTTACCCCTGTTGATTGTTCTGCTGCTGTCGAGTTGTACTGAACCGCCGCTGGTGAGGCGAACGCCGGACCCCGCGGCTTCGGTCCCCTATCGTCTTTCCCTGGATTTCAGTTCCGCTCTGCCCGATCCCTTCTATCTGTTCGCGGGGCCGATGGAAACCTACAATCGCTATCCCGTGAATGGCGCGTTGAAGAGGTTGCTGACCGAGACCCTGAACCGGCAGCAGGAGGCTGCCGGCTCTTTACAGGCGGTCATCGCATTTCGGCTGCTGGCATTGGTTCCACGGTTTGATCAATATGGCCTGCTGAATTTTCCGGTTATGAGGACCGCCATGGTCTTTGGAGAAAAAAACTTTTTCCTGCAACGGACGGCAATGGATGGCGGGGGCGACGGCGGGATCGATTTACCCCTGGAAGTTCACCGCGGCGCGACCCTGATCGGCGAGTTGCAGATTTTGGTCGAAGGCCGGGTGATTCATCGACAAACCCTGGAGATTGTTGACCGGGAGGTGATTTACCGGGATGATGACAATCGGTCGAAATATCGCTATTCCGACCGGTTCGATTTCGGACCGGTGCTGGAGAGGGTGTTGCTGAAGAGTGCGGCCGAGGTGAGCCGAATCGTTGCCCGGACACTGGGCACGAGCAGTTGACGGTTTGTGCTGACGGTTGCCGGTTTGGACGGTTCGCTCAGAAGGACCGGCGTTTCTTGCGTGAGATTTTACCCAGGATCCAGCCGAAAAAGAGAACTCCGGCGCCCGCCAGGAACCACTTGATACTGCCGGTGGTGAGCAGGGTGGCGTTTTCCTCTTCCAGACGCGCTGCTTCCGCGGCCAGACGATCGTTTTCCTCCTTGAGCTGATCTTTTTCCCGGGTGATCTGCAGCACGTTGCCCGAGGCATCGAGCAGCTGCTGGTGTGCTTCAGTCAGTTGCTGCAGTTGTCGGCGGGTCTGTTGCAGGTCCCTGGTCAGTTTGTCACGCTGCTTCTGCAGGTCGGCCAGGGTCTGCTGCTGTTGACTGCTGCCGGCGGTGAGTTGCTGCAGTTTTTGGCGCAACTGCCGCAATTCCCTGTTCTGACGGTCGATGATTAGTTGCTTGGGAAGGTCAGCAGTGATGTACTGCTTGAGGACATACCCTTCTGTGCCGTCTGCTGAACGGACATGAAGAAATTTTCCTTCCTCGCCGAGAATCTCAACCTTGCTGGCGGTCTTGAGATGGCCGAGTGTCTGGTACTGGTTGCCGGCCGTGGAACGCAGGGTCAGAACCAGCTGATCGGTCACATAGCCGGTTGCGGCAACGGCGGACAGCGCGGGGAGGGTCAGTCCGAGGACCAACAGCAAGCTGAGCATGGGGTGACGCATGACGGCCTCCTGACCGGATTCCGATATTGCGGGAACCGGTATGGACTCGCTGATTCAGGAATCATCAGCGGCTTCAAAAAACCCAAGAATATCCCGTCTTTGCGCCAGAATCAAGTAGCAATCGACCGCCGCGCGTCACCCGTGCCCTGTCAGGGGGGGGGAGAGGTGGTTTGCCGGCCGCCCGTTGACCGGACGGATTCTCGCGAGCAGGTTGTCAGTCAGTATTGGCCGTCGTGGTTTCAGCCCCGGTTTTTCCCACGGAGAGGGTACCTGCCAGCAGGTCATCGAGGATCGCGACGCCTTCCCGGGTATAGGGATCTTTACGAACCTGCTCTTCCCATCGCTTGTGCTTGGCGGCTTCATCAAGGGGCTTGTCGGTATCCTTGTCCATAGCGAGACCGTCATGAAAGGCGTTCGGATCATCGTTGCTGTCATCCATCTCGGCACGTTCCTTTCGTGCCTTGGCGATGTTGAGGGTGAGCCGGGTTTTGTTGCGCCGTTCTTTGACTTTTTCGGCATCGCTGACGATTTCCTGGAACTCCTTGTTCTTTTCCAGCCGCTTTCTGCTGTTTTCTATCAGCACCTTGAGGGATTGTTTCGGTCGCGGCCAGGGGGTGTAACGGGCCGCCGGCACGGTGTCCCAGGGAAGGGCGTAATCCATATATTTTTCGCCGCTTTTGACATACTGCATACGATCCGGCAGGATCAGGTCCGCTTCGACTCCCTTGTCCTGGGTTGAGCCGCCGCTGACGCGATAGAACTTCTGGGTGGTGATTTTCAGGGCCCCGAGCGGTTTGTATTTTTCCATGTTGCGGAAGGGAATGGCCCGATCGAGATCGAGGATGGTCTGCACCGTCCCTTTGCCGTAAGTGTGTTCGCTGCCGACGATCAGGGCGCGGTGGTAATCCTGGAGCGCAGCAGCGAAAATTTCCGAAGCCGAGGCGCTGAAGCGGTTGACCAGAACCAGCATCGGACCGTCGTAGGCAACGTCGGGGTCGCGGTCATCCAGGACCCGAACCTGGCCATTGCTGCTTTTGACCTGAACCACCGGACCCGATTTGATAAACAGCCCGGAAATCTTGACAGCGTCGGTCAGGGCGCCACCGCCGTTGTTGCGCAGGTCGATCAGCAGGCCGTCAATACGGCTTTTTTTCAGATCCTGCAACGCTTTTTCGACGTCATCGGTCACGTTGCGCCCGGTGCCTCCCTGGAAGGGGCCCTTGAAGTCGCGGTAAAAGCTGGGGATGCGGATATAGCCGAAGAGTTTTCCGGTTTTCGGGTCAGGGATAGTGGTCCATTTGACGAACGTTTCTTCAATTTCCACCACATCCCGGACGATGGGGATGACGCGGGTTTTGCCGTCGGCTTTCTTGACCGTCAGGCGGACCTCGGTTCCCTTCGGTCCGCGGATCAGTTCCACGGCGTCCCGCAACCGTGTGTCGGTGACATCAACCGGCTCTTCGTCACCCTGAGCGACGGCCAGGATGGTGTCTTCGGCCGCCAGTTCGCCCTGGCGCGCGGCGGCACTTCCGGGGATGACGCGGACGACCTTGATGAAGCCGTCCTCCTCACGCAGAGTGGCGCCGATGCCCTCCAGCGAACCACGCATGCCGATTTCGAAATCCTCCTTCTGCTTGGGAGCGAAATAGGAGGTATGAGGGTCGAAGGCGCGGGTGGCGGCGTTGAAAAAACGATCGTAATGGTCCCGGAGGGTGTCCTTGAGCAGACGGTCGAAAAAGTGGTCGAAGCGCTTGGCGATCTTTTTCCTCGCTTCGGCCTGGGTTTCAGGTTTGGCGGAAGGATCCTTTTTGCCTTTCCCGGCCCCCTTCTTGTCGCTCTCGGGGTTTTCTTCCAGGGTCAGCATTCTCACCATCACCTGGTATTTGAGGATCTTGCGCCAGCGCTCTTTCAAGGCCGCGCTGTCGGCAACCCATGCCAGTTTTTCCGGGTCGGATTCCAGTTCTTCCTCGCGACTGAAGTCGAATTTTCGGGTCAGCAGTTCGGCAACAATTTTTCTGACCTGGCGGATGCGCTTATCGAGCAGCTGTCCGGCGATGGCCGGCAGTTCAATCTGGCCGAGTTTGAATTCATCATCGATGCGATCGGCATAGGCGCGCAACTGAGCAACGTCGCTGGCGAGCAGAAATCGTTTTTGAAAGTCGAGTTGTTTCAGGTAGAGGTCGAAGGTTGCTTCCGAGAACTTGTCGTCGATAGCCTTATGGCTGAAGTGGTGCTGGGTCAACTGCTGACGCAGCACGTAGCTGAGCAATTTTGCACGGTTGGCGACGTCGGCATCATCCGTGGCCGGACGGGCGTGGGCGAGGCTTGCGGTCAGCGGATTGAGCAACAGCAGCAACAGGGAGAAGACCAGGGAACGACGTAACAGGTACATGGCGAAGTGTTTCCAGTTTCTGACCATCCGGCAGGTGGTCGTTCAAGGGTTGAGACGGTGATTCCCGGGGCCGGTCCGCCGGGGTATCATCCGGTGGGAAAGGGTTGTGCGGAACCGCGGGCTGTTATTTTCTCGCTATAAATTACCACAGTGAGCCCTCTCCCGGCAAACAAAGGGGTGCGAAAAAGGTCGATTATTTCTTTCCTGAATCAGTGAACTCATCGCCGGTGAACAGCACAAGGGACTCACTTGATTCAGGTTGACATAGATTGCCCGGATGTCCGTAAGGGGGGATGCACTCTGATCAGATCCGGATATTGAGTCGGGTCTGCGGTTTTTGATCCGTTTCGACGGGTTGTTGGTTGTTGCTGAGTTGCGGCCCGGCCGCCTTTGCGGGGGATGAGACCGGCAGGTTTGCGGTCGGTGGCGGGGACAGGGATGGTTGATACGCGGATGCGCTCAATCCGGCATCCGGCAGCCGGTTGCCAGGTGATTGCCGGGCGGCCAGTTCCCTGGCTTCCCGGCTGATGGAAACCCGGTCCGGTCCGGAGCTTTTTCTATCGCTGGAGGCGGGTTGGGAAAGAGTCTTCTCCGGGGCCCCGACACCCTGCGGCGACCGGTTTGAAATGGTGACTGTGTAGGCGTTTGCGGCGGAAGCAAGCTGCATATCGGGCTGGTCCTCAGGGTGAGACGATACGACTGTAAAGATACTCTTCGGTTGCCGGTGGCGTGGTCTTTAAGATTTTTCGTCCTGCGACCGAAAAGATAAGTATAAATGCTCCGGAGGATTTTTTTCAGCGGGCGAAAGGTGCAGAGTCCGCACCCGGCTGGGCCTCGATTGCGCGGTTGAGGTCGGTAACGTTGACGTTCCGCCGCAGATGTGCCAGGAATTCAGCAAGAACCAGGGCGTCGCCGAGAGCCCGGTGACGCGCCGGGCAGTTCAGGTCGTGACGGGCTATGACCGCATCGAGGCTGTGGCGTCTTTCCTTGGGGAAAAGCTTGCGGGAAAGACGCACGGTGCAGAGGACTGGCGCCTGAAAACGCTGTCCGCAGCGATCGAACTCCTGCTGCAGGAAGCTGTAATCGAAACGGGCGTTATGCGCTACCAGCAGCCGGCCTTCGAGCAGCCGGGCAAGTTTCGGCGCGATATCCGCAAAGAGCGGCGCCGTTTCCAGCATGGTGTTGCTGATGCCGGTATAGTCGGCGATAAAGTCCGAGACCGGGGTTTGCGGATTGACCAGGGACGACCACTGCTGCTCCTGTCGCCCCTGGTTGCAGAGAACCAGGCCGATTTCGATGATCCGGTCGCGGGTCGGTCCGGTCCCGGTTGTTTCCAGATCGAGCAGTGCCAGCGGTCGGTCGAGCAGGGAGGGTTCCGGGGGATCGAAGAGCCCGGGTTGCTTCAGCATTCGAAATCGACGGCGATCACCGAGGAGCAGATTTCCTTGACGTGTGCCACCACCCGCTGGTGGTCGGGGTGCACCTGGTAGGCCCGCATCGCTTCCAGATCGTCGAACATCGAAACCAGGGCGAAATCGTAGGAACGGTCGGAGTGGATGATGTCACGGCCGAAGACAAACTCGCGGATCAGTTCGATTTTCTCCGGCAGCTTGCCGAGGCCTTCGGCCAGGCGTTCGATGTCGGCCGGGCCGGTGGTTTCCTTGAATTTGAAAAATACCAGGTGCTTGAGCATGAGGAGAACTCCTTGTTGATTCAGGTCAACCCGTAGCATAGTTGAAGGACATTGTCGTTGTCTACTTCAGTCCGGCATTGTTTGAGCGCACAAATCTCCGGCCGGGGGTTGCATCCCGCTGTTGGTCGGATAGAGTCGTAAGACCCTGAAATCCGTATTCTCCCACGCCGTTCTGTTGGTTTGCAGTCAGCGGTTGCAGATGCCTGGAGAAGGTTTTTGCTCGATGAAGGATAACGTCATGCAGATGCAGAAAATCAATCGGGACAACCTGTTCCGACTCAAATGGGCCTACACGACCCGCAATGTTGATCGCAGTCACGTCGGGTTGTTGTTGTCCGGTGATGTGCGGCCGGCCGCTGGAGACCTGACCCTGGCGCGGGTTGATGAAATCGGCCAGCATCGCCGCCTGGAACTGACGACCAGTCGTCGGGCCGATCTTTTTGAAGGTGACCATATTGTCGTTGCGTTCGGCAATCGGTATGCTCCCGATCAGTTCGAGGGTGTGGTCCCCGAGCATCTCGGACCCTGTCGGCTGGTGGCTGCCGGTGGTGTCGCAGCGCGGTTGCTCAACAGTCATGACCGGATGAAGCGGGCGACCCGGATTACCACTTTGGGCCTGCTGGCCGATGCTGAGGGGAACCGGCTCAACTTACGTTCCTATCGTCTGCCGCAGTCGGTCGCCATCGATTCTGAACCGCTGATGCTGGCGGTGGCCGGGACCTCGATGAACGCCGGCAAGACGACCGCCTGCGCCAACCTGGTCAAGGGGCTGGTGCGGCGCAGACTGAAAGTGGCCGCCGCCAAGTTGACCGGCACCGGGGCGGGCGCCGACTACCGACTGCTGGTCGATGCCGGAGCGGATCCGGTTTACGATTTCGTTGATGCCGGCTATGTCTCGACCTACCGGATCAGCCGGGACGCGCTTTACGATGTCGTGCTGACCCTCTGTGGTCGGTTGACGGCGACGCGGCCCGAGGTCATCGTCCTTGAAATCGCCGACGGCATTCTGCAGCAGGAGACAGCACAGGTATTCGGTATGGCGGAGTTCGCCGACCGTCTTGACGGGGTGATGTTCGCCGCCAACGACGCTCTCGGTGCCCAGGCCGGGGTCGCCTGGCTGGCGGCCCGTCAACTGCCGGTCATCGGGGTGACCGGGGTGCTGACGTCTTCACCACTGGCGACCCGTGAAGCCGAGGCGGCAACCGGTCTGCCGGTGTTTCACACCAGCGCGCTGCAGCATTCCAATGTTGCGGCTCTGATTTACAATTGCCTGCGCAGTCGGCGGCGGATTCTGGTTCAGGACTCCGCCGCGGCTGCTCAGCAGGCGGCAGCGGGTGGTTCGTGAACGCCCCCGAACTGCCGCCGATTTTCGCCCGTCACCGGCGGCTGCTCTTTATCCGCCTGGTGATCAACGGCATTCTGCAGGCCCTGGCGATTATTGGTTCCATGCTGCTGGTCCGGCATGCCTTCAACGTGCTGCTCAATCCGGCTTATGATGACCCCGAGGTTAATCTCTACGAATTGACCGATGTCTGGCAGATCGTCTGGCTGGCCGTGGGGTTGCTGGTCTGCACCGGGTTCGCGGCCTGGCTGCGCTGGCTGGAGCGGGTCGATGCCGAAAAACTGGGGCAGGATTATGTTCATCGGGTGCGGCTGCTGCTTTTTGACCGCATGCGTCGTTTCGCCCCCCGGGCCATGAGCCGGCGCACCACCGGCGCCGCGATGCTGCGTTTCGTCGGCGATCTCAATTCCCTGCGCCGCTGGGTCAGCCTCGGGCTGGCGCGCATTGTCGTCTCTGCGGTGGTCACCGTTATCGCCCTCGGTTTCCTCTCCTGGCTTGATCCGTCTCTGGCGGGGGTTTCATTGCTGCTGCTGGCCCTGGGGCTGCTCTGGAACATCCGTCTCGGCCCGCGTCTGCACGGCGTTATTTCCGAGGCGCGCCGACGGCGGGGGCGGCTGGCGGGCAATATCAACGAGAAGATCCGTTCTTTTGCCGTTATTCAGGCGTTCGATCAGGGGGCGCGGGAACGGCGGCGATTCGGTCGCCACAGCCTGCGGCTCCGTGAGGCGATGATTGACCGGGCGCGGGCGTCGGGACGGATGCGGGTGGTGACCGACGGTGCGACCGCGGCCTGCATGGGGCTGGTTCTTTCCCTTGGCGCCTACCAGGTTTTTCGCGGCATGACCACCTCGGGCAATGTCGTCGCGGCGATGACGGTGGTCGGCTTTCTCTCTTCGGCGTTCCGTGATCTGGGGCGGGTCAACGAGTATCATCAGAGCGCCCGGGTGTCGACGGAAAAGATTCTCAGTTTCATGCGGACCCGGACCCTTAAGGGGCGCTCATCGCGATTACCGCCGCTGCGTCTTGAGGCCGGGCGCATCGAGTTGCGCGACCTGGTCCTCGGTGACTATCTGCGCGGCATCAGCGCGGTCGCCGAGGGTGGCTCGCGGGTGGCGCTGGTCGGTGACAATGGCGCCGGCAAGTCGACGCTGCTGCATGTCGTCGCGCGGCTGATCGACCCGGACAGCGGTACGGTGTTGATTGATGGTCAGGACATCGCCAGATGCCTGCTTTCTTCGGTACGGCAGGTCTTCGGCCTGATCAGTCCCGACCTGCCGCTGATGCGCGGTTCGGTTCGCTACAATCTTCGTTATCGTTGCCCGGACGCTCCTGCCGAGGAGGTCGCGAGGGTTTCCAGGTTGTGCGGGCTGGATGAGTTGCTGCAGGCGTTGCCGGGGGGGGAGGATTACCGGGTGCAGGAAGGCGGCAGCAACCTTTCTCTCGGACAACGCCATCGACTTGCCATTGCCCGGGCCCTGCTCGGTCGGCCGGGGATTCTGATCATCGACGAAATTGACGCCAATCTTGATCCTGATGCCGCCGCGGTGCTGGACCGGGTGCTGGAGGATTTCGCCGGGACGGTCATGATGGTGACCCGCAACCCGGCCCGCCTGGCCCGCGCCGATCAGCGCTGGTATCTGCAGCAGGGGCGCCTGGTGCGGATTGAAAAACAGGACCGCGCCAGCGGCTCGCTGGTCAGTCTGAACCAGAATCCGTGAGGCCATTCGAAGGAACAAGCGGGGCGTTCGCGTCCGCAGGACAGAGGGACCTGAAGATGTCAAAGGAATTGGAAACCGGAAAGGTCATGCGGCGTACGGTGGCCGCCACCCTGCCGCTCGATTATTATCTTTATCTGCCGGAATCCGGGATCAGGGAACAACGGGTTTTCGTCACCATCCATGGCATATCCCGCAATGCCAGGGAACATGCCGAGGGGTTTGCCGTCCAGGCGGAACGCTATGGCGCGGCCATCGTTGCTCCCCTTTTCCCCGAGGATGATTTTCCACGTTACCAGCGACTCGGCAATTCAGTTCACGAGGGGCGGGCGGATTCCGCCTTCGATCGTATCCTGCATGATGCCGCTGAACTGATCGGCTGTGATCTCCTTCCGCTGCGCGGCTTCGGTTTCTCAGGCGGCGGCCAGTTTCTGCATCGTTACGCCCTGTTCTATCCTCGCCGGGTTGAGCGGATGGTGGTCGGCGCTCCGGGCTGGTACACGTTTCCCGATCCCGGTCAGCGCTATCCCCTTGGCCTGCGCTCCTCGAAGGAGTGGCCCCGGCTGCGTTTCAACCCGGTCCGCTTTCTCAGCATTCCGACCCTGGTTCTGGTCGGGGAGGAGGATGATATTCGCGATGAGGATCTCAACAAGTCTCGGCGTATCGACGCCGTGCAGGGTCTCAACCGGGTGGAGCGGGGCCGTCGCTGGGTTCAGGCGATGAATGCCCTGGCCCGCGCCTACCAGGTTCCGGCACAGTTTCGCTGCGAGATCATTCCCAATGCCAGCCACGCCTACGAGAGCTATCATGCCCATCCAGCCTTCACCGAACGGGTCTTTACGCACCTTTTCGGTGTAGTCTGAATCAGGTTACAGTCCGAGCGGATTTCCCGGTTTGAAGGAGCGGTAGGTTACCGTATGCTGGTGATGACCGTTCTTTTTGACGATGTATTTCTTGTAGGTGCCGTTTTCGTTGACGATGATGCGGCACTTCTCCCGCAGCCCTTCCATCTGCAGACACATCCGGCCATTCTTGGTGACCCGCCAGTGTCCGAACCGTTTGATGCCCTTGCGCAGCTGGCGAACATCGCCGTTGGGGGCGTAATAGGTGAGACTGACGCGGTGTTTGACGGCGGTTATGGATTCGACGGTTTTGTCGGCGAACAGGAGCCTGATCTGTTCCCCGTTGAGGGTTCCGACCGGCAGATGCGGACGGTTTTTGTGCTTGCCGAAAGCGGGAGAGACCAGCAGGATCGACAGCAACAGCAGAGTGAGGATTGTTCGGCGCATGGGGTATCTCCTCAGAGTGTCAGCCACCTTTTCGAGGCTGATCAAAAATATCCGGATGCAAGGCGTCCGCAACCCTGCGGAATAAGGCGTACCGGAAGGTACGTCGTTGATGCGGGGGAAAGGACAACGCAGCAGATGGATGTTTTTCATCAGCCTGTTAGAGACCGAGCAGGTTGCCGTCGCGGAAGGCGATGTAGCGGACCACCGGCTGGTGTTGGCCATTTTGCTTGATGATGAACTTCACGTATTGACCGTTCTGCCTGGCGACCGCCCGGCATTTTTCCTTCTTGCCCTTGATCTGCAGACAGATGCGCCCTTTTTTGGTGATGCGCCAGTGGCCGACCCGCAACTTCCCGTTGCGGCGCTGGCGCAGTTCACCGTTGGGGTTGTAGTAGCTGACGGTTGACCGGCTGCGGGCGATGGTGATGGAATCGACCGTGCGGTTGGAAAAGAGTTCCCGAAGCTGATCGCTGTTCAAGATACCGGCCGGCAGTGAATAGTGCGGCCGGGAATGTCCGGTTTTGTTGTGTGTGGTGGAGGGGGTGCAGGCGGTGACGAGCAACAGCAGCAGGGCAAACAGCAGGGGGTGAAGTCGGAACATGATCTGGACCCTTTCCGGAGATTTTGTCTTGCAGGGAAGTATAGCATCCGTTTCGGTTTTGTCCGTTGCGGGGCATGAATTCGCCGCAACGGTTCAACCGGACGGCAGTCGGCTGGTCATGGCTCGAGAAACCGGCACCCGGGCGTGGAAATCAGTCTTCCGAGCGCAGGAAAAGGCCGATCTGATGGGGGATCTTGTCGCCCGGCAGTGAGACCACTGGCACCTCGGGGAGCGAACGCAGGAAGATGCGTCCGTAGCCGCGGCGGCGAACCCGGGTATCGAGAATCAGCACCACGCCCCGGTCTTCGCGATGGCGAATCAGGCGACCGAAGCCCTGCTTGAACTTCAGGACCGCCTGCGGCACGGTGTAGTCCATGAAGGGATCGCCGCCGGCGCGGCTGATTGCCTCGGCGCGGGCTTCGAGAACCGGTTCGGTCGGCACCTTGAACGGCAGCCGAACGATAATGACCTGTTCCAGGGCGCGGCCGGGGACATCGACCCCTTCCCAGAAGGAGTCGGTGGCGAACAGGACGCTGGCCGCGTCTTCGCGAAACTGTTTGAGCAGCAGGTGACGGTTGATCTCGCCCTGACGCAGGCAGCGGTAGCCGCGGGCTTCAAGCCCCGGGGCCAGTTCGGCGTGAACCCGCTGCAGCAGGCTGTAGGCGGTAAAGAGGACGAAGGTCCGACCGTCGGCAGCCAGTATCGCCTGCTCAATGAGCGGCAGGATACGGTCGGCAAAATCCCGTGCGTTCGGATCCGGCAGGTCGGTCGGTACCAGCAGTCGAGCCTGCCGCGGGTAGTCGAAGGGCGAAGCCAGCTGCAGGTCACGCAATCGCCCCGGTTCGGCCAGGCTGAGGCCGATGCGCTGGTGCAGGTAGCCGAAACTGTCGCCGACGGCCAGGGTCGCGCTGGTCATGATGACCGTCTTGAAGGGATCGTAGAGTGCCTGCCGCAGGCTCCGGGCGATTTCAACCGGTGCGGTCTGCAGGCGGGTGATCAGTCCTTCGCCGCGGCCGATGCGTCCCCGGCGCGTCTCCAGCCAGGTGCAGTTGTCGTCAGCGGCTGCGGCGAACGCAATCAGGTCGGCGGCGAGTTTTTCCAGTCGCCCGACCATGCCGGCCAGGTCGGTCAGCGTCGAGGCGGTTTCCTTGATCGCCCGGGGCGGCAGTTCGTCGCAGTTTTCGAGCAGGCGCCGCAGGTCGCCGGCCAGTTGCGCCGTTGCTTCCGCCAGGGATCTCACCTGCCGTTCGGTTTCGCTCCAGAAGGAGCCCTGTCGCGCGGCGGCGGCAATCCGCAGTTTCACCTCCCGTGCCCCGGCACCCTTTTCATTCTCCTGCTGCAGTCGCATTCCGATCTGTTCGAGGTCGGCGATGGCGCGGTCGAGGAGCTGCCGGCGGTTCTCCAGCAGGTCCTCGATGCGGTCCGCCAGATTGCGGTAGAGCTGATCGGCGCTGTCCGGGAGACTGCGGGCGAGCTGGGATTGCAGCCGCGGCAGCAGCCCCTTTTCGAATTTGCGTGGATGGCGCAGACGGTTCAGGGTCCGGGCGAAGGCGAAGCGGGTGACATTGGTGGCGAAGTAGCGGGTCGCCACATCTTCGAGATGGTGGGCTTCGTCGATGACCACCCGGGCAAAGGGGGGCAGCACCGCGGCGCTGGAATAGTTGTCGGTCTGTTGTCGAACCGCCAGGTCGGACAGCAGCAGGGCGTGGTTGACCACCAGCAGGTCCGCCCGGGCCGCCTGGCGGCGGGCGCGGTGCAGGAAACAGTGCTGAAAATGCCGACAGCGGGCCCGTCCGCACTGGTCAGGTTCACAGCAGACCTCTTCCCAGAGCTGGTCACGGGGCGGTACCGGCAGCTCATCCTTCGATCCCTCCGAGCTGTTCTCGGCCCACTCGACCAGGGTGTTCAGCTCCTCAGCCTGTTCCTGGTCGAACAGTCCGGGGTCACGGCGGGCCGCTTCCAGCCTGCGGCGGCAGAGGTAGTTGGCGCGGCCCTTGACCAGCACCGCATGGAACTGCAGTCCGCCGGCGCGGGCCAGGAAGGGGAGATCCTTGCGGATCAGCTGCTCCTGCAGGTTGATGGTGTTGGTCGAGATCACCACCCGCTCCTCGTTGCGCAGGGACCAGAGCAGAACGGGCAGCAGGTAGGCGAGACTCTTGCCGGTGCCGGTGCCGGCTTCGATCACCGCCAGCTGGTCGCGGTTGAGGGCCTCGGCGACGGCAAAGGCCATGCGCAGCTGCTCCGGACGGTTTTCGTAGCCGGGCAGGTTGCGGGCGATGACGCCTTCGGGGCCGAGCATTTCCCCGATTTCGGCGTCATCAAGCAGTGTCGTCTGTCGAGGAGCGAAGGACTCGACCACCACGTAGCAATGTTCGGCACGGTTGTCGATGATCTGGAAACCGACACCCATTTCGCCGAGCCGCGAAGCGATCTCCAGGTCGGCGTCTGAGGGCTGCAGATGACCGGAAGGATGGTTGTGCAGCACCAGGTCGCCGGGACGGCAGGTCTGCAGGATGGCCGGTACGGCTTCCCGGTTGCCCCGTGCCAGCACCTCGACCGAAATCAGCTCGCCGTGCTCATCGGTGTGCCCGAGAAAGAAGACTTCGTTGCCGTCGGCTTCGCTGATGGCGGTACGCAGCTGCTGACGGACCAGGTCGGAATAGGCTGAGGACAAAGGGAACTCCGGACGGGGAAGGTTTAGGGGGTGAGTATAGCCGATGTGGTGGGGTAAGGTCTATCGGCGAGGTCTACCGGCAGAGAATATATATGGAGCCAAGGGCGTGAGGCTTGGGGTCGCGGGGTCGCGGCCCCGCCCGCCGCCCTCCTCTTTTGTGCGCACAAAAGAGGAGGCAGAAAAAGCGCCCCGAATGTCTTGCCCGCTGGCGCGGGTACCCTCCGTTCGGCAGACGTTTCGGGGCCGGGACGAAAACTCGGCTGCGCCTCAGACATTCGTCCGGCTGTTTCCCGAAACGTCCACCTCTCTCCGGCGGCGACAACACGGGGAGGGCAAGTCAAGAAAACAGAAGAACATCACTGTTCCAAGGCGGTCGAGACGTGTGTAGCTGCAAGGCGTCTCACGCGCCAAGGAATGAGGCGTAGCGGCAGCTACGTCGGAATGACGAGGCGCGGGAGCAACGCAGCAGATGCGTGCGTCTCGACCGCCCTCGCAGCATAAGGCGTAGCGGCAGCTACGTCGCACAAGCGAAGAAGGATGCAACGCCGAGCTGGAGCAAAAAGACCGCCCTTTCTTGCAACGAAGCTCTGTCGTACCGTGAATCTCCACCGTTGCAGGGCGAGGATTTTTGGTTCAGATCAAGGCGCATCGTGAAGAGCGCGGAGACGTAGCGGCAGCTACGTCGCACAAGCGATGAGCGATGCAACGCCGAGCTGGAGCAAAAAGACCGCCCCTGATAAAAAAAGGGCGCCCTTTGGGGGCGCCCGATGAGCAACGAGAGGTTCAGGAGGCGTCTCGCTGACTGTGACTTTTTATTCTTTCCCTTTCAGGGCCAGGTAGCGGGTGGCTTCGCCGTGTCGGACCAGCAGCAGCGCCGCGCCGCCCTTGCGGGTTTTCTTCAGGGCCGCTTTGACTTCGGCCGGAGAATTGACCGGAATGCGGTTGACTTCCTGGATCAGGTCGCCTTTCTGGATGCCGGCCTCTTCGGCCGCCGAGCCGTCTTCGACTCCGGCCACCAGCACACCCTGCTCGCCCTGGTAGCCCAATTGTTCGGCCAGCGGTTCGGTCAACTGCTGCAGCTGCAGGCCGTAGCGCTTGATGGTGCTGGCCGGCGTCGGGCGCCCTTTGGCGTCGGTTTCCAGTTCGCCGATAACGACCTTGATCTTCTGCTCGTCACCGCCCCGCACAATGGTCAGGGTGAGACTGGTTCCGGGGGGGGTGAGGGCGATCTTGTTGCGGAATTCGGCCACCTTGCCGACCGGATGACCTTCAAGCTCGGTGATCACGTCGCCGCGCTTGAGGCCGGCTTTCTCGGCCGGGGAGTCCTTGATCACCTGGGCGACCAGGATTCCCTTGTTTTTGTCGAGGCCGAAGGAGTCGGCCAGTTCCCGGGTCAGGTCCTGGATATAAACACCGAGACGGCCGCGGGTGACCTTGCCGTGCTTGACCAGCTGGTCGCGGATCTGCTTGGCCATATTGATCGGAATGGCGAAGCCGATGCCCATATAGCCGCCGCTGCGGCTGAAGATGGCGGTGTTCATGCCGACCACCCGGCCGTCGAGGTCGACCAGCGGGCCGCCGCTGTTGCCGGGATTGATGGCAGCATCGGTCTGGATGAAGTTTTCGTAGTCATTGAGGCCCATGCCGCTGCGCCCTTTGGCGCTGACGATGCCGGCGGTCAGGGTGTGGGAGAGGCCGAAGGGATTGCCGACGGCCAGCACCCAGTCTCCGACTTCCAGTTTGTCCGAATCACCGAGGCGCAGGAAGGGCAGGTCGCTGGCATCAATCTTGATGATGGCGACATCAGTGGCGGGGTCGGTGCCGATGGTTTCCGCCTTGAATTCACGCCCGTCGAGCAGGCGGACGACCACTTCATCGGCATCACCGACGACATGATTGTTGGTCATGATCAGCCCGTCGGGCGAAATGATGAAGCCGGACCCCTGCCCCACCGCGCGGTGTTTGCGGGGCGCCTGACGTCTCTGGTGCGGCATGTTGGGGGGCGCACCGAAAAAACGACGGAAGAATTCGTCGCCGAAGGGCAGCTCCTGGCTGGAGACCTCGGCTTCTTTTTCCACTTTGATGAAGACTACGGCCGGAGAAACCTTCTTGGCGACATTGCGGAAGGCGCGGCCGGTCTGCCTCAGGTTTTCGATTCCCTGCTGCTGTGCCAGGGCGTTGCCGCCGCCCGGCGGCAGGATGAGAACCAGGGCCAACAGAACCAGTCCGGTGAACAGAACAGAGCGTAAGGTGCGTGCGAGTGGTTGCATGAGGATCGTCTCCCAGTGCTTCAGGCGTTCCCCGACAGCGGGCAGAGATTTCTTACCCGATCGAGAAACTGGTCAATATCAAAAGGTTTATCCAGAACTTCAACCGCCCCCAGCTGCCGGGCCGCGGCGTGTGTCCGGCTGTCGCCGAAGGCGGTCATGCAGATGGTCGGCAGTTTGCGGGGGGAGTCGACGTTTGCTTCCAGGGCTTCCAGCCCGGTCAGTGCCGGCATGCGGATGTCGGTGACCAGCAGGTCGATGCCGTTCGTCGTTCCCTGATTCCCCTCCAGGTACTCCAGCAGGCTCAGGCCGTCGGCGCAGCTGGTGACCCGGTAGCCGGCCTGGTAGAGGCAGAAGGAAAGCAGTTCACGCATCGCCGCATCATCTTCGGCGAGCAGGACATGCGGTGCGTTGCGGCGGTCATCGCGGGACATCGTAAGGCTCCTTGGTTGATCCATGCCTCTCTGGTAGAGCATAGTTCGTGCCAAGATGATGCCAGTTATTACAGGGGGTTGGCGATGTATGCTGTGGGGCAGAATGTCCCCTTGGGGCAAAATGCCCCGGTTCGGCGGGGGTCAGTCGTCCTGGAGCTTGCGGTAGAGGGTTTTGCGATCGATGCCGAGAATCCGTGCCGCCACCGATCGATTGCCGGCAACCTCTCCCAGCACCCGTTCAATGTAACGGCGCTCGACTTCCGCCAGGGTCAGCAGCGGGGCATCGCTGTCGAGTTCGGGGACCTGGGCGGAGTTTCCGGTCCGGGTGATCTGGGGAGGGAGATCCTCCAGGGTCAGGTGGTCGTGGCGGGTCAGGGCCACTGCACGTTCCATGACGTTGCGCAGTTCCCGGACATTGCCGGGCCAGGCGTAACCGAGCAGTTGAGCGGCGACCGGAGCACTGAGCCCCTGAACCGGCTTGTTCAGCCGGGCGGCAAATTCGTGCAGAAAGCTCTCCGCCAGCAGCAGGATGTCGTTGCCGCGGTTGCGCAGCGGCGGCATTTCGATACTGATGACATTCAATCGGTAGAAGAGATCCTCGCGGAAACGTCCTTCCCTGACCGCCCGTTCGAGATCCTGGTGGGTGGCGGTGACCAGCCGGACGTCGATGGGAATCTCCCGGCTGCCGCCCAGCGGGCGGATCCGGCGTTCTTCGAGGGCGCGCAGCAGTTTCGGTTGCAGGGTCAGCGGCATTTCGCCGATTTCATCCAGCAGCAGGGTGCCGCCGTGGGCTTCGAGAAAGAGGCCGCGGCGGTCGTTGCGGGCGTCGGTAAAGGCACCCTGCAGGTGACCGAAGAGCTCGCTTTCGAGCAGCTGTTCCGGCAGAGCGGCGCAGTTGACGGCAACAAAGGGGCCGCTGCCGCGTTCGCTGAGCCGATGCAGGGCGCGGGCGGCCAGTTCCTTGCCGGTTCCACTTTCCCCGGTCAGCAGCACCGAGCTGTCAATGCCCGCGACCCGGGTGATGAGTTCCCGGACCGTGCGCATCGGCCGGCTTTCCCCGCTCAGTTCCCCGCTCGGTCGGCTGCGTGCCACCTCGGCGTCAAGCAGGCGGATCTGCTGCTGCAGCCGGCGGTTTTCAAGGGCCCGGCGCAGGGCATGAGCGAGCAGGTCGAGGTCGACCGGCTTGGTGACGAAGTCGTAGGCCCCGGCGCGCAACGCCTCGATGGCGGTTTCCAGGGAACCGAAGGCGGTGATGATCAGCACCGGCAGGTCGGGACGGGCGGCGTGCAGTTCGCGACAGAAACTGATGCCGTCGATGCCGGGCAGGTTGAGATCGGTCAGGACCAGGTCAACCTCGGTGTCCTGCAGCGCCCGGCGACCGGCGGCAGCGTTTTCGGCCGGAATCACCCGGTGGCCGCGGGCGCCGAGATCCTCCTCCAGCAGTTCCCGCATGGAACGGTCATCATCGATGATCAGCAGGGTGCCGGTCACTTCGTCCTTCATGCCTCTTGCTCCTGGTATTCGGGAAGGTAAAGAGTGAAGCAGCTGCCCTTTCCGAGCGTACTTTCGACACCGATCCAGCCGCCGTGATCGCGGGCGATCCCCCAGGCGATCGAGAGCCCGAGGCCGGTTCCCTGGCCGATTTCCTTGGTCGTAAAGAAAGGATCAAAAAGCTGCTGCAGGTTCTTTTCGTCAATACCGGTCCCCTGGTCACTGACCGCAAGGCTGACCCAGGGACCGGGGTGGTCGACTTCCGCCGGGGGGGAAACCTCCCGCGGCCGGTCGACGCGCAGCACCAGAACGCCGCCTTCCGGCATGGCCTGGATGCCGTTCATGCTCAGGTTGATCAGCACCTGCTGCAGCTGGCCGGCATCGGCCGCGGCCCGGACATCGGGCTGTCGTATGTCGAGCTGCAGTTCGACGCCCTGTTTTTCCGCCGCCGGATGAACCAGGTTGATGACCGTGGTCGCCAGCCCGGACAACTCCAGCGGATGCTTGCGTAATTCGCCGCGGCGGGCGAAATCGAGCAGCTGACGCATGATCAGGGTCATGCGCTGCGCCTGGTCGCCGATGATCCGGGCGTTGCGCTGGACCTCCTCGGCGGTCAGACCGTCGCGGCTCAACAGCTTGGCGCGCCCGGCGATGACGTTGAGCGGGGTTCCGAGTTCGTGCGCCATGCCGGCCGAGAGCCGCCCGAGGGTCGCCAGTCGTTCGGTATGGCGCAGTTTCTCCAGGGCGTCGAGACGGGCCTGGTCGGCGGTGCGGGCGCTGGCCAGCTGGCCGCGCATTTTCTCCAGGGCTCCGGCCAGCAGACCGAACTCATCCCGGCTGTCGCTTTCCACCGGTCCGGAAAAATCGCCGTCGGCGATGCGTTCGGCGTGAGCCGCCAGTTTCTTGACCGGTCGATCGACCCAGATGCTGCCGATGACGGTGATCAGCAGCAGGCTGCAGGCGACCGCCGTGGCCAGCATAAAGGCCGAGCGGCGCATGCTTTCGCGCACGTAGCCGTGCATTTCAGCCAGCGATTCGCTGACTTCAACGGCGCCGAGACGACCGCCGGGGGTGACCAGCGGCAGATAGGTGAAGAGGTAGTCCTTGCCTTCGTCGGTTTCAGCCAGCAGGGTAACGATTTCGCCCTGGTGGGTTGCTTCCAGCTTGGGATCCTGGAGTGGAGTGAAGCGATCGCTGGTCTCCCCTTCCAGCCAGACCCAGCGGACCCGTTGACCGCCTTCAAGCCGGCGGTTGCGCTTGAGGAAGATCATGGCTCCCCGTTCGCCGCGGGTCTGCCAGATTTCCGCCGTCATCTGGCGCAGCACGATGCCGACCTGGCGCGCCTCACGGCTCAGGTTGGCCTTGATCTGAACCCGCTCCCGCTTGACCGTCTGCCAGCTGTAGATGGCGAACAACAGGGCGACGGTCAGCAGCAGGGCGACGGCTATTTTAAGGGTCAGGCGCATAACGTAGGTCCTCAGGGGATCGGCCGGAGGTCATTATGCGTGGCGGCGCCGGGATTGTCCAGCGCCGCGGGCGGGTTGCCGGATCAGTCCTTCAGGTAGCTGCTGATGGCGGCAAAGAAGTTTTTCGGCTCAATCTCAAAAGCCCTGGCCCATTCGCTCGGATCGACTTCATTGCCTTCGACCAGCATTGCCAGCTGGACGCGGGTGATGGGGAAGGCGGGGATCGAATCCAGCATCGCCACCACCGGTTTCATCAGCGACAGCGGCTGGTGCAGCTTGACCACCCGCCCCCTGCCGAGGGCGCGGCCCACCAGGTCGAGGATTTCATCATAGCTCAGGCTCTGCGGTCCGCCGCAATGATAGATCTGACCGATGCTCGACGGTTGCTGCAGGGCGCGCACGAAACCGGCGGCGACATCTTCAACCGCCACCGGACTCATGCGGTAGCGGCCGTTGCCGATCACCGGGACCAGCGGCAGCTTGCGGATCAGCCCGACCAGCATGTTGACGAACTGGTCTTCCGGTCCGTAGATCAGCGAGGGGCGGAAGATGGTCCAGTCGAGACCGGAAGCGCGCAGGGCCTGTTCGGCGGCCCACTTGGTGTGATGGTAGGCGGTTCCGCCCTGCTCGCGGGCGCCGTTGGCGCTCATGTGAATGAAGCGCCGGATGCCCGCTTTCCGGGTCGCGGCAATGATATTGTTCGTCGCTTCGGTGTGCAGGTGGGTGAAAGTAATGCCGCGGCGGGGGAACTCCCGGATGATGCCGACCAGGTGGATGACCGCTTCGCAGCCGTCCAGCCCGTCGCCGAGGCTGTCCGGGACGGTGATGTCGCCGTGGTGAAAACGCAGGTTTTCATGTCGGCCGAGCCTGCTGTCGGGGCCGCTGCGCGCCAGGCAGGTCACCCGGTGCCCCGCCGCCAGCAACTGTCCGACAACTTCGCGGCCGACAAATCCGGTCCCGCCGGTTATGAAAATATTCATTCGTGTCTCCCCGTTTCAACGGCTCTGATTCGCAGTTTACAGCTTACCGCTTTGCTTCAATTCTACCAGCAGTCGGCAGTCGGTGGGCCTTTCGCTGATGTATACGGTAGCCGGGTTCGCTATCTGGTATAACGTATACACGATCGTGGTAGAAACTCCTTGACAGGATTTGCCGCCGGGCGATATTAACACTGTTATATTCGGGCTGTCGGGCGTCCTGTCGACTGCTCTCATCATAAACAATCATCAACCAATTTCACATAATCGAGCGAAAAATAAGAACATAATAATGTTTTGACGGTTTGTTTTCACAGCGAAAGGAGGACGTTGCCATGAAAACCGAACATACTCCGAATGAGGTTTCCATTCCGGAGGAAACCCTGCGGAAGTGGGAAGCGCGAGGGGTCAGCCGGCGTGACTTCATCAAGTTCTGCACGGCGACCACGGCAGCCATGGCCCTGCCGATGACCTTTGTGCCCAGGGTCGCCCAGGCCATGGAGGACAATCGACTGCCGGTGATCTGGGTTGAATACCAGAGCTGCTCGGGGGACTCTGAGGCGTTTTTGCGCGCCAATCAGCCCGCCGCCGGGGATATCATCCTCGATGTCATTTCCCTGGAATACTCCGAAGTGCTCATGGCCGCCGCCGGTCATCTCGCCGAAGAAGCCAAGCAGCAGGCAATGGAGAAATACAAGGGCAAGTATGTGCTGATTGTCGAGGGCGCGATTCCCAAAGGTGACGGCGGCGTCTACTGTACCGTCGCCGGCCGGAGCGCGGTCGACAGCTGTACCGAGTTGGTCAGAAACGCCGCGGCCACGATCTGTGTCGGGTCCTGCGCCAGTTTCGGCGGCATCCCGGCGGCCGCGCCCAACCCGACCGACGCGGTGTCGGTGATGGACCTGGTGCCCGGCGCGCCGGTGATCAACCTGCCCGGCTGTCCGGTCAACGCCGAGAACCTGACCGCGACCATCGTTCATTTCCTCACCTTCGGCAAGCTGCCGGCCACCGACCGGCTCGGTCGGCCGAAGTTCGCCTACGGCAAGCGGATTCATGACAACTGCGAGCGCCGCGCCCATTTCGACGCCGGTCAGTACGCCGAGGCCTTCGGTGACGCCGGTCACCGTCAGGGGCACTGCCTTTACAAGCTCGGCTGCAAGGGTCCGGAGACCTTCCATAACTGTCCGACCATCCGCTACAACGAGGGGACCAGCTGGCTGGTGATGGCCGGTCATGGTTGCGTCGGCTGTTCCGAGCCGCAGTTCTGGGACACCATGAGCCCCTTCTACCGGCGGCTGCCGAACGTTCCCGGTTTCGGGGTCGAGATGACCGCCGACAAGATCGGCATCGGTCTGGCGGCAGCCACCGCGGTCGCCTTCGGCGCCCATGGCGTGGCGAGCTGTTTCCGGCGTGGCGACAATATGGAACAAGATAAGGTGATCGAGGAGGAATAAGACGATGGCCAAGAAGATAGCAGTTGATCCGATTACCCGCATTGAGGGGCACCTGCGCATCGAAGCGCAGCTGGAGGGCGGCAAGATCGCCAATGCCTGGAGCTCTTCGACCGCCTTCCGCGGGATTGAAACCATTCTCAAGGGACGCGATCCGCGCGACGCCCATCATTTCACCCAACGTTTCTGCGGGGTCTGCACCACCGTTCATTCGATGGCCAGCATCCGCGCCGTCGAGGACGCACTGAAGATCCAGATTCCCGACAATGCCCGGCTGATCCGCAACATCATCATGGGCATCCAGAACGTGCAGGATCACGTCATCCATTTCTACCACCTGCACGCCCTTGACTGGGTCGACATCACCAGCGCCCTCAAGGCCGATCCGAAGAAGACCGCCCAGCTGGCGCAGTCGATTTCGGACTGGCCGAACTCCAGCGTCAAGCACTTCAAGGCCGTCAAGGAGCGGATCGCCGCTTTTGTCAGCACCGGCCGGCTCGGTCCCTTTCAGAACGCCTACTGGGGACACAGCGCCTACCGGCTGCCGCCCGAGGCCAACCTGATGGCCGTGGCTCACTACCTGGAAGCCCTCGAATGGCAGAAGGAAGTGATCAAGGTGCACGCCATTCTCGGTTCGAAGAATCCGCATCCGCAGACCTTCCTCGTCGGCGGCATGGCGATTCCGGTCGACCCGGACAGCCAGAACGCCATCAATGCGGACAAGATCGCCTACATGCAGAAGCTGCTGAAGAAGGCCCGCCTGTTCGTCGAACAGGTCTACATTCCCGACCTGCTGGCGGTGGCATCCTTCTACAAGGACTGGGCGGCCATCGGCGGCGGGGTCGGCAACTACCTGGCCTACGGCGATTTCCATATGGACAATGCCGGCGGCACCGACAATCTCTACTTCCCGCGCGGCGTGATCATGGGCAAAGACCTGGCCAACGTGCTGCCGATGGATGAAAAGAAGATCACCGAGTATGTCACCCACAGCTGGTACGACTACAGCGGCGGCAATGACCGGGGACTGCATCCCTACCAGGGGGAAACCAGCCACAACTACACCGGGCCGAAGCCGCCCTACGATTTTCTCGATACCGACGGCAAGTATTCCTGGGTCAAGTCACCGCGCTACAACGATCAGCCGATGGAGGTCGGTCCGCTGGCGCGGGTGCTGGTCGCTTACGCCTCCGGCAACCAGGACGCGAAGACGATCGTCAATTATGTTCTCGGTCAGCTCGGCGTCGGACCCGAGGCGCTGTTCTCGACCCTCGGCCGGACCGCGGCGCGCGGTGTCGACTGCCTGATGATGGCGCGCATGAACGAGAAATGGGTCGCCGACCTTGTCAACAACATGGGTCGCGGCATCTATGAGACCCATAATGCGGAAAAATGGGATCCGTCGACCTGGCCGAAAGAGGCGCAGGGCTTCGGTTACCACGAGGCGCCGCGCGGCGCTCTCGGCCACTGGATACGCATTGAAAACGGCCAGATCGCCAATTTCCAGGCGGTCGTGCCTTCGACCTGGAACGCCGGTCCGCGTGATGCCGCCGGGCAGATGGGCCCCTATGAGTCCGCCCTGGTGGGGACGCCGATCGCGGACGAGAACAAGCCGCTGGAGATCCTGCGCACCATCCATTCCTTCGACCCCTGTCTCGCCTGCGCGGTGCATGTCATGGATGGCAAGGGCAATGAGCTGATCAAGGTCAAGGCACTGTAAGTAAGGAGATACGCCATGCTGCAGATAAGATACGTCTGGGAGTGGCCGGTTCGCATCACCCACTGGGTCAACGCGCTCAGTATCGTGGTCCTGTCGGTGACCGGGTTCTACATCGGCAACCCGTTTATCACCGTTCACAGCACCAGCGAATACGTCATGGGAACCATGCGGGTGGTCCATTACGGTTTCGCCTATGCCTTCGCGCTGTCGGTGCTGGCGCGGGTGGTCTGGAGCCTGGTGGGCAACCACCACGCGTCCTGGCGGGAATTCTTCCCCTGGCTGACGCCGAGCGGCTGGAAACGGATCATCGGGACCTTCAGGTACTATGCTTTCATGGCAAAAAAGCCGCCCTACGAGGTCGGTCACAACGCCCTG
The DNA here is from genome assembly GCF_002093115.1 of Geothermobacter hydrogeniphilus. Classification (NCBI taxonomy): domain Bacteria; kingdom Pseudomonadati; phylum Thermodesulfobacteriota; class Desulfuromonadia; order Desulfuromonadales; family Geothermobacteraceae; genus Geothermobacter; species Geothermobacter hydrogeniphilus. The sequence continues at coordinate 197,850 of NZ_NAAD01000004.1, forward strand.
GCGGCGATGGCCTACTCGGCGGTCTTCATCCTCTACCTGGTGCAGATCGTCAGCGGCTTCGCTCTCTACGCCCAGTTCAGTCCCGGGGTCGGCTGGTACAGCTTCTTTGCCCCGGTGCTGACCGCCTTCGGCAACCAGGGACTGCGCCTGACCCACCATGTGGTGATGTGGCTGCTGATCGGTTTTGCCATCCATCACGTCTACAGCGCCTGGTTGATGGATGTGAAGGAGAAGAACGGGACGCTCAGCTCGATTTTTGGCGGCTACAAGTTTGTTGAACCCGAGGATCTTTGATGAAAATACTGGTTCTCGGGCTCGGCAACAGCCTGATGAGTGACGACGGCTTCGGGGTGTTCGCGGTTCAGAAGCTGCAGCAGGATTTTCGTTTTCCTGCACAGGTTGCGCTGCTTGATGGCGGCACCCTCGGGCTCGATCTGCTTCCCCGACTCGAAGGGGTGGAGAAGCTGTTGATTCTCGACGCCATCAATATGGACGCTGCCCCCGGCGAGATCTTCCGGCTCGAAGGGGAGGAGGTGCCGCGCGCTTTTGCCAACAAGCTCTCGGTACACCAGATGGGCGTGCAGGATCTGCTGGCGGTGGCCGAACTGCAGGGTTACTGTCCGCCGGAACTGGTGGTCTGGGGGGTGCAGCCCGAATCGATTGAGATGCGCATCGGTCTCACCGAACCGGTCAAACCGGCCCTGGAGAAGGTGGTGCAGGGGGTGGTTGATGAACTGACCGCCTGGGGAGCTGCGCCGGAAGCGGCCTGAGAAGGAAAAAGTTTGGATTCAATCGCGAGGGCTGCCCCGAAGGCAGCCCTCGCTTCATTCCGGCGCCTGCCCGGTCGGGGGAGAGGATGATCAAAGGCCTGCTGTTTCTTGTCCTGCTGACGCTTCCGTTCGCCTGCAGTGAGGTTTCGCCGGACTACCCGTCGCGAACCGTGCCTGCCGGCCTGCTCGGCTCCCGCGCGGCGCAGGGCGCGGGCGCCCGGATGTTTCGACACAAATGCGCTTCCTGCCACGGGCATCCCTCGGAGGGGCGCTCGGAGCGGGCTGATTTCTTCGATCCTCCCGCCCCTGATTTTTCCGAGTCCCATTACCGTGACATTGATCCGGCCTACCTCTACTGGCGCATTGAACACGGCAAGACAATCGAGCCTTTTCGTTCCCGCGGGTCGGTGATGCCGACCTGGGGTCCGCATCTTTCCGAAACCGAGATCTGGAGCCTGGTGGTTTATCTCCTTTCCCGCAGTCGTCCGGCGTTCGCAAACGGATCCAGGTTTTACTGAAACTTTTGCTTTTTTATTTTGGCTGAATTTGCTAAGGTGCGGTGCCGTAAATCATATATTCTGGGGATATTGGGTGTTGACCGGCGAGGTTACTGCCATTATCCTTCTAAACCTTGCCGGCTGAGAGCGCCTTCCGCAACCAGTCGCAGCGACAGCGACCGGCCTGATCTCCCAGAGGATTTCGAGCAGCAGCCCGAAATCCGGCCCTGACCGGAGTCGGGCCTTTTGCTTTTTCAAGTTTTTCAACCGTAGTCTGCGGTCGACGGTGACCGCAACACCAAACATCTATAGGGGGCAGCAATGCAGACAGCAAGCGAACTTGACGCCGCACAGCTTGGACTCAAGAGCGTCGGCAAGCTCTACCACAATCTCTCTTACGAAGAACTCTTCGAGCATGAGCAGGCCAACAGGGAAGGTGCTGTTTCCGACAACGGCACCATGATGGTCGACACCGGCAAGTTCACCGGTCGCTCGCCGAAGGACAAATATTTCGTCCGGCAGGACCTCTCGGCGGAAAATATCGCCTGGGGCAGCATCAATCAGCCGGTTTCCGCTGAAATTTTCGATGAACTCTACGAAGACACGATCGACTACCTGGCCGGCAAGGATCTCTACGTCACCGACGGCTTCTGCGGTTCGAACCCGGCCACCCGCAAGAATGTCCGCTTCATCACCGAGTTCGCCTGGCAGTCGCATTTCGTCAAGAACATGTTTATCCGCCCCGGTGCTGAAGAACTGACCGGATTCTCCCCCGACTTCACCATCTTCAATGCCAGCAACTATCTCAACGAGAAATGGCAGAAGCATGGCCTGAATTCCGAGGTTTTCATCGTCTTCAACATCGAGAAGAACGTCGCCATCATCGGCGGCACCTGGTACGGCGGAGAGATGAAGAAGGGCATGTTCACGATGATGAACTACTGGCTGCCGCTGCAGGGGATCCTTTCCATGCACTGCAGCGCCAATGTCGGCAAAAAAGGCGACGTCGCTCTCTTCTTCGGTCTTTCCGGGACCGGCAAAACCACCCTCTCGACCGATCCGGAGCGTAAGCTGATCGGCGATGATGAACATGGTTGGGACAATGATGGCGTCTTCAACTTCGAAGGCGGCTGCTACGCCAAGTGCATCAACCTTTCGGCCGAGAACGAGCCGGAGATCTATGGTGCCATCAAGCGCAACGCCCTGCTCGAGAATGTCGTTGCCAATGCCAACGGAGTGGTTGATTATGCCGACGGTTCGAAGACCGAGAATACCCGTGTCTCCTACCCGATCGACCATATCGACAATCATGAGCCGAGCCTCAAGGCCGGTCACCCGCAGAACATCATCTTCCTCACCTGTGATGCTTTCGGGGTGCTGCCCCCGGTCTCCAAGCTGACCAAAGAGCAGGCGATGTACTATTTCCTCTCCGGCTACACCGCCAAGGTGGCGGGCACCGAGCGCGGCGTCACCGAGCCCCAGGCGACCTTCTCCGCCTGCTTCGGCGAGGCTTTCCTGCCGCTCCATCCGACCGTTTACGGCAAACTGCTCGGCAAGAAGATGGAAGAGCACGGCGTCAATGCCTACCTGGTCAACACCGGTTGGGCCGGCGGCGGCTACGGGGTTGGCGAGCGGATGAGCATCAAGGCCACCCGCGCCTGCATCAACGCCATTCTCGACGGTTCGATCAATGACGCCGAGTTTGAGCAGACCCGGTTCTTCAAGCTGAATATTCCCAAGTCCCTGCCGGGAGTCGATACCAAGCTGCTCAACCCGCGCAACGCCTGGGACGACAAGGAGGCTTTCGACGCCACGGCAAACAAGCTGGCCGGGATGTTCATCGACAACTTCAAGAAATACCTGATTGAGGGTGATGTCGACTTCGCCCAGTACGGTCCGAAGCTCGACTGAGTTGAACGGATTCTGAACAGGGGCGGTCCTGGATGAGACCGCATTTCTTCCTTGAACGGCCCGGAGCATTGCCCCGGGCCGTTCTTTGGTGTTGGGGCGGGTCTTTTGCACCGACTCTGCGTTGTCTCCCTCTTCTGCTGGTGTGACGTAGTTGCCGCTACGCCTCCGCGCTCACCGGGACACGCCTTGATTCGGCACAAAATCCCTCGCCCTTTGACGGCGGTGGATTGCCGGGCGATCGCGCTTCGTTGTGTGTACCTGAAGAGGGATTTCATGCAAGACTGTCGTTGGCAGCCTGATGTCGTTCGTTCCGGCTGCCGATTGCCGCTGCTGTACCGGCCTTGACAGGGTCGTGGGGCAGAATAGAATAAGCTCGGTACCCTCGGCCGGTTGTCGGCACAGCCATGGACTCTGGTATCTCCGGAAGGGAGCAACAAGGTGGCGAATCCCGCTCATCCGAGTGACATGCATATTCCGCAGCAACTGCCGTTGCTGCCGGTGCGCGACGTGGTGATCTTCCCCTACATGATCATTCCGCTGTTCGTCGGCCGTGAAAAATCGATTGCCGCCGTTGAACAGGCCCTGAGTCAGGACCGGATCATCTTCCTGGCCAGCCAGAAGGAACTGGTGGTTGAAGACCCCGCGCCGGAGGATATCTACTCTTTCGGGACCGCGGCGATGATCATGCGCATGCTCAAGCTGCCGGACGGGCGGATCAAGATCCTGGTCCAGGGACTGGCGCGCGCCCGCATCGAGACCGTGCTGGCCGACATGCCCTGCTATGAAGTTCGCGTTGAGCTGCTCGAAGACCCGCCGCTGACGGTCGGAGCCCTTGAAGTCGAGGCGCTGATGCGCACCGTTCGTGACCAGCTGGCCCAGCTGGTCAACCTCGGCAAAGCGCTTCAGCCGGAGGTGATGGTGGCGCTGGAGAACGTCGAGGATCCGGGCAGCCTGGCCGACCTGGTGGCGAGCAATATCGGGCTGAGAGTGCCCGAGGCCCAGGCCCTGTTCGAGGCGATTGATCCTTTTGAACGCCTCGGCCTGGTCAAAGACACTCTGGCCAAGGAACTCGAAGTGGCGGCGGTGCAGAATCGCATCCAGAGCCAGGCCAAGGAGGAGATGACCCGCTCGCAGCGGGAATATTTCCTGCGCGAACAGCTGCGGGCGATCCAGGCCGAACTGGGTGAGGGGGATGCTCGCGCCGAGGAGATGGCCGAGTTGCGGGAACAGCTGCAGGAGGCGAAGCTGCCCGAAGAGGCACACAAGGAGGCGGAGAAGCAGCTTAAACGGCTGGAGGCGATGCATCCCGAAGCGGCCGAATATTCGATGCTGCGCACCTATCTCGACTGGCTGGTCGAGCTGCCCTGGAGCGTCACGACGCGCGACAACCTCAACCTGAAAAAGGCCCGCCAGGTACTCGACGAAGATCACTTCGACCTGGAGAAGATCAAGGAGCGGATCCTCGAATACCTGGCGGTGCGCAAACTGAAAAAGGACATGAAGGGGCCGGTTCTCTGTTTTGTCGGTCCCCCGGGGGTCGGCAAGACCAGCCTCGGCAAGTCGATCGCCCGGGCGCTGGGGCGCAAGTTCGTGCGCATCTCCCTCGGCGGGGTGCGCGACGAGGCGGAGATCCGTGGTCACCGGCGTACCTATGTCGGCGCCCTGCCGGGGCGGGTGATGCAGAGTATGAAGCAGGCCGGCAGCAACAACCCGGTGTTCATGCTCGACGAACTGGACAAGATCGGGGCCGATTTCCGCGGAGACCCTTCGGCGGCGCTGCTGGAACTGCTCGATCCGGAGCAGAATCACGCCTTCTCTGATCATTACATCAATCTCCCCTTCGACCTGTCGAAGGTGCTGTTCATCGCCACCGCCAATATTCTCGACCCGATTCCCCGGGCCCTGCAGGACCGGCTGGAAGTGATCGATCTGTCCGGTTACACCAGCGAGGACAAGCTGGCCATCGCCCGGCGTTACCTGGTGCCGCGGCAGCGGGAGGCCAACGGTCTCAAGGAGAAGGATCTGCGGATTTCCGACAAGGCGCTGCTGAAGCTGATTGCCGAGTACACCGCCGAGGCCGGGTTGCGCAACCTGGAGCGGCAGATCGGCAGCCTCTGCCGCAAGGTCGCGCGGCGCTTTGCCGAGGGGAAGCGCAAGCCGGTGCTGGTCAATGAAACCTCGGTTGCCAGGTTGCTTGGCCCGCCCCGGTTTCTCGCCGAGGAGGAGCGTCGGGAGCATGAAGTCGGGGTGGCGACCGGCCTGGCCTGGACCGAGGCCGGCGGCGAGGTGCTCTACGTCGAGGTCTCGGTGATGAAGGGGAAGGGGGACCTGGCCCTGACCGGGCATCTCGGCGAGGTGATGAAGGAGTCAGCCCACGCCGCGCTGAGTTACGCCCGGGCCAATGCCGAACAACTCGGCATCGACCCGCTGCGCTTCGAAGAGAGCGACATTCATATTCACGTACCGGCCGGAGCGATTCCCAAGGATGGTCCGAGTGCCGGCATCACCATGGCCACCGCCCTGATTTCGGCCCTCACCGGGCGACCGGTGAGCAAGGATGTCGCCATGACCGGCGAATTGACCCTGCGCGGCAAGGTGCTGCCGATCGGTGGCCTCAAGGACAAGGCGTTGGCGGCGGTGCGGGCCCACATCGATACCCTTATCATTCCCTATCGCAATGATAAGGACCTGGTTGATATCCCCGCTCCGTTGCGTAAGAAACTGCGGTTCATCAAGGTCCGCAGTGTTGCCGAGGTGCTCGACGCGGCCCTCGCGGAGCCGGTCGCCGATGACGCTTGACGAATTTTCCTTCATCGCGCAGATCCGTCGGACAGCTGCGGTTACACCGGAAGTGGCCATCGGCATCGGCGACGATTGTGCCGCTCTCGATCTGCCGCCCGGAGAACAGCTGCTGGTGACCAGCGATCTGCTGCTTGAAGGGGTGCATTTCCGGTGTGACTGGACCAGTTGTTTCGACCTCGGCGCCAAGGCGGCGGCCGTTAATCTTTCCGACCTGGCGGCGATGGGCGCCCGGCCGGTCGGGCTGGTGCTCGGTCTCGGTCTGCCTGACCGGCTGGATGATGCTGATCGGCGGGAGCTGGTCGCGGGTTTCATTGCTGAAGCGGAGGCCTTTGAAACCGCCCTGGTCGGCGGTGATACCTGTCGGGCACAACAATTTTTGACCCTTTCGGTGACTGCCTTCGGCACTGCCGACCCCCGGCAGGTCGTCCGTCGCGGCGGGGCCCGTCCCGGCGACCGGATCTTTGTTTCCGGCACCCTGGGTGACAGTGCCCTGGCGCTGAAATACCTGGGTGAAGGTGTGTCTCCGGAAGGGTCGCTGGCGCGGCGACATCATCGGCCGACGGCGCGGGTGTCCCTCGGTCGACGGTTGGCCGCGGCCGGGGTGAGCGCCATGATCGACATCTCTGACGGGTTGCTGGCCGATCTCGGGCATATTCTTGAGGCTTCTGCCGTCGGTGCTGAAATCATCAGCGGGGAGTTGCCGCTTTCCGCCCCGTTCAGGCGGGATTTGGCGGGAAATCCGGACCTGCTGCAACTGGCCCTGACCGGTGGTGAAGATTACGAACTGCTTTTCACCCTGCCACCAGATCGGGAAACTGCGGCCAGGCGGGCGGCCGCCGAATGCGGCGTGCCGATTCGTGAAATCGGTCGGATCCTGCCCGACCGGGAAGCGTTCTGGCTGGTTGCCGCCGATGGTGCCCGGTCACGCCCGGAACAGCGGGGGTTTGATCACTTTCGTGCCTGATGCCGGTTGCGATCGGAAGGCCGCTTCTCGGGTTTAAGAGCGCGGCCGAGCGGGTCTTCTTGCGGGATATTCCGGAACTTGGATCGATGTTTGCTTGTCTGTCAGGCGGAGTTGCGTTTTGATGATCCGGCAATCGACTTATAAATCCGCCGCGCCCTTTGTCGGCAGTGATTTCGATGATGGCGAGTTCGAACAGATCCGGTTGTTGCTGCTGGAACGGCGCGGTTTCGATCTCGGCATGTATAAGGACCAGTGTATCCGGCGGCGGATTGCCAGCCGGGTTCGGGCCAGCGGCATGCAGAACGCCGCGGACTACCTGCAACTGCTTCAGCAGCGCGAGGAGGAGATCGATGCCCTGCTGGCCGCCGTTTCGATCCACGTCTCGCAATTTTTCCGCAATCCCCGGATCTTCGCCCTGCTTGAAGCCGAGGTGCTGCCGGGATTGATCCGCCGGGCCGAAACGCGGCCGGACAGGACTCTGAAAGTGTGGAGCGTCGGTTGCGCCGGCGGCGAGGAACCCTATTCGCTGGCGCTGTTGCTCGATGAACTGGCTCCGGACGGACTCAAGGTTGATATTCTCGGCACCGATATCAGTGCCCCGGTCCTGCGACAGGCCGCCGGCGGTTACTTTGACGCGTTGCGGGTCAGCGAGGTGCCGGAGGATGTTCTGCAACGCTATTTCGCACCCGAGGGCCGCGGTTTCAGGGTCTGCGAACGGATTCGGCGCCAGGTCCGTTTTGTCGAGCACAATATCCTCAGTGATGAATCACAGCCGGCCGCGGATCTGATCCTCTGCCGCAATGTCATGATCTATTTTTCCCGCGCCGACCAGGACCGGATACTGGAGCGATTCGCTGCCACCCTCACGCCACAGGGAGTGCTGGTGCTCGGCAATGCCGAAAGTCTGATCGGAAGGGCGCGGGAGGCGTTCTCACCGCTGTTTGCCGCCGAGCGAATATATCGGCGCCGCTGAATCTGTGGTCGCAGATTTCGTTTTTGTGACTGCGGTTTTTTCAAGGAGTGGACCAATGCGTGTCGAAATCAGTTACAAGTTCATCATGGGGTTCATCATCGTGGTGGCCTCGATTGTGGTGCTCAACCTGCTGGTGCCGAAGGTCGGAATCCCTGAGCAATGGCAGCAGCTGGTGAGCGTGGGCGTCGCCCTGCTGGTCGGGTTGTTGCTCGGCTGGCTCTTTTCCAAAGTTTTTACCGCCAATATCCGCAGTTTGCGCGAAGGCGCCGAACGGTTGCGCAACGGTGATCTGTCTCGCTACGTGCGCCTGCGCCAGAGCCTGTTCGAGGATGAAACGGCCGATCTCGCCAATTCGCTCAATACCGTCGTCGACAGTCTGCGGGAACTGGTCGGCTACATCCGCAGTACCTCGGTGAAGACCGCCGAATCGGCCCAGTCCCTGTCGGCGACCTCGCAGGAGATGACCGCCTCGGCCCACGAGGTGGCCAATACCGTTGAGCAGATCAGCAAGGGGGCCGAAACCCAGTCCGAAATGGTTGATCGTTCCTCGACCCTGATCAAGGAGATGGCGATGTCCATCGACCTGGTCGCCGCCTCGGCGAAAAAGGTCAAAACCGCCGCCGCAGAAACGACCCGCACCGCCGAGCAGGGCGGCGGGGTGGCGCGTGAAACCCTGGGCAAGATGCGCCAGGTTTTTCAGACCGTCGAGCAGAGTGGCCAGCAGATGGTTTCCTTCAGCGGCCAGGTGCAGCAGGTCGGCCAGATTGTCGAGGTCATCACCGGCATCGCCCAGAAGACCAACCTGCTGGCCCTCAACGCCACCATCGAGGCGGCGCGGGCCGGCGAGTACGGGCGCGGCTTTGCCGTGGTGGCCGATGAAATCCGCAAGCTGGCCGACTCGACCAGTCAGTCGGCGGGCGAAATCACCACCCTGATCGAGGTGATCCGTGAAGAGAGCCAGAAGGTCCTTGATGCGATCCAGCGCAGCATGACCCAGGTCGAGGAAGGACACCGGGCCGTTGATCAGACCGGCAGCAGCTTCGAGGCGATCATCGAAACCGCCGCCGTGACCCAGACCAAGGCCGATGCCATTGCCGATCTCGCCACCCAGCAGACCGAAGGGGCGCGCAAGGTGGTCTCCGCCATCGATGAGATCGCCAACGTCATCACCGACAACGCCGCGGCGGTGCAGGAGGTCTCGGCGGCCAGTGAAGAGCAGTCGGCTTCGATGGAGGAGATGGCTCACCAGGCGCAGGAGCTTTCGAACCTGGCCGAGGAGCTGCTGGCCATGGTCAGCCGTTTTCACCTTGGCGCCGATCGGGGCTGAGCCGTCGTGCGGCAGGTACTGACATTCACGCTCGGCGAGGAACTGTACGGACTGGAGATCAGTGCCATTCAGGAGATCGTCGAGGCGCCGGCGCTGTTCTACATTCCCGGTGCCGATGACCGCTACCTGGGCGCGATCAATTTTCACGGCAGCATCGTTCCGGTTCTGAATCTCGCCCGACTGCTCGGATTTTCCGAAACCGAACCTGAGTCCAGAATCATCGTCACCTGCAGTGAGATTGCCGTGCTTGGTCTGGCGGTCGGCCGGCTCGGTGAAATCGTGGTTCTGGATGAGGCCGAAACCCTGCCCGGAGATGCCGATCAGCGTCGCGCCAACTGTATCGGCGAGGTTGTCGACCTGGCCGGGCGGATGATCAATCTGTTCGACATGACGGCCTTTTTAAGTCGTCTTGAAATGCTGTGAGGGGGCAGGAGAAGATTTTATGAGTTGTCGGGTACTGATTGTTGATGATGCCCTGTTCATGCGCAATATGCTGAAGGATATTTTTACCCGCGCCGACGATTTCGAGGTGGTGGGCGAGGCGCAGAACGGGGCCGAGGCGGTGGAACGCTACCGGGAACTGCGCCCCGACCTGGTGACCATGGACATTGTCATGCCGTTGAAAAGCGGTATCGAGGCGCTTGTTGAAATCATCGCCGAGGACGCTTCGGCCCGGGTGGTGATGTGCAGCGCCCTGGGGCAGGAGAGCCTGATTGTCGAGGCGGTCGGCGCCGGTGCCAGGGAATTTATTGTCAAGCCCTTCCAGGAAGCGAAGGTCCTTGAAGTCGCCCGCCGGGTGACCGCCCACTGATCCGGACGGACCTGCGCGGTTCGATCGGGATAGGTTGCAACGTCTATGGATATGTCCAAATATCGCGAGATGTTTCTCAGCGAAACCCGCGAGCATCTTGCCGGCATGGCGCGTCGACTGGTTGACCTGGAGAAGGCACCGGATGACCGCGAGGTGATTGACACCCTGTTTCGCGAAGCCCACTCGGTCAAGGGGATGGCGGCGTCGATGGGTTATCAGCGGATGGCCGGCCTGGCCCACGCGCTGGAAGATCTGCTCGACGGCTTTCGCGGTGACGGCGAAGTCCCGGCGACGGCCATCGATCGGCTGCTGGCCGGTTGCGACCTGCTCGAAGGACTGCTGGAGGATATCGCCGCCGAACGTCCGGAACGCTCCATCGACGCTTTTTTGCAGAACCCGGCTGGAGAGGAGGAGATCCCGCCGGCCGAGGCGATTCCGACCGGAGAGGAGATCGAGGTTCTTGAACTGGAACCGGTTGCCGAGACGATCCCGCTGGAGTTGACGGTCGAGATCGCCGACCACGCCCCGGCACCCGCCGCCAGGGCGCTGCTGGTGCTGCGTGAGCTGGAGCGGTTCGGAGAGTTGCTGGAACAATGGCCGAGCCAGGAGGAGTTGTTCAAGGGCGGCGTGGTCCGTCACCTGCGGGTGCGGCTCGAATCCTCCTGCGAAAGATCCGAAATCGAAGCGGCGCTGCTGGCCATGAGTGACCTGGCCGGGGTGCGTTGGGGGGAGGACAGCGAGGATGAAGCTCTTCCCCGCCGCCGTCGTGAAGACAGCGAGCGGACGGTGCGTGTTCGTACCGAGCTGCTGGATCGCTTTATCAACCTCACCGGTGAGTTGATGACTACCCGTTCGATGCTGCAGTCGGCGCAGAAGAGGCGCTCCTGGCAGGATCTGGGTGAGGGACTTGACCAGCTTTCGCTGCTGGTCAACAACCTGCATCACAAGGTTCTTGAGGTCCGCATGATGCCGGTTTCCAGCATTACCGGCCGCCTGCCGCGGCTGGTGCGCGACCAGGCCCGCAAGACCGGCAAAAAGGTTGACCTGCAGATCCACGGCGATGAGGTTGAACTCGATCGCGCGATTCTCGAAGAACTGGCCGATCCCCTGGTTCACCTGCTGCGCAACGCCGTTGACCACGGTATCGACCGTGAGGGCGTGATCGCGGTAAGGGCCTGGCGCGAGCGCGACCTGGTCCTGGTCGAGGTGGCCGACAACGGTCGCGGTATTGACCCACGGCAGATTCGCGACAAAGCCCTGGCGAAGGGCTTGATCAATGCCTCCCAGGCCCGCGCCATGGGGGATCGCGACCTGCTCGGGCTGATCTGTCTGCCGGGGTTTTCCACGGCCGATCAGGTCACCGAAACCTCCGGACGCGGGGTCGGGATGGATGTGGTCAAGGCGGCGGTTGAGAATCTCGGCGGCGTGCTCGATATCCTCTCCGCTCCCGGTGAAGGAACCCGCATGCTGCTCAAACTGCCGGTGTCGGTGGCCATTATCCAGATTCTGCTGGTCGCGTGCGCCGGACAGACCGTCGCCCTGCCGATCACCCGGGTTCATCGAACCCTCGAAGTGTCCCGCGAGCAGCTGCAGTCCTCCGGCAGGCAGCTGGTGTTGCCGCTTGATGATGAGATCGTTCCCCTGTTGTCGCTGCGCAAGCTTCTGAAGCTGCCGAACCGGCCCTTTGCCGGCAGCGTGCCGCTGGTGATCACCGAACTCCGCGGTCGTCGTGTCGGCCTGGTGGTCGACCGCCTGGTCGGGCAGAATCAGGTTTTCGTCAAAAGTCTCGGTTTTCCCCTTGACCGGTTGCCGGGAGTCACCGGCGCCTCAATTCTCGGCGACGGCCAGGTGGTTTTTCTCATCGACCCCCAGGGGCTGCTCGATGCCGCCGGCCAGGCCGCCTGAAAGATGCCCATGGATTTTCAGCAACTCGACAGTCGTCAGCAGGACACCCTGCGTGAATTGAGCAATATCGGCATGGGGCATGCTGCCACCTCGCTGTCGCAACTGGTCGGCCGGACCATCATGCTGCATGTGCCGCGGGTGATGACCGTTGACCTGTCCGAGGTGCCTGACCTGCTGGGCGGCCCGGAACGGCTGGTTGCCGGGGTCATTTTGAAACTCGAAGGCGCGGCCGGCGGGAACATGCTGCTGGTCCTGCCCCGGGCCAGCGCCGAACAGCTGCTGCAGATCCTGCTCGGTTCGACGGTCGGCCTGGACGATGAACTGGGGGTGTCGACCCTGAAGGAGATCGGCAACATTCTCGCCTCCTCCTATCTCAACGCCCTTGGCGGGATGCTCGGCATGACGCTCTATCCGTCCGTCCCGCAGCTGGCTTACGACATGGCCGGCGCGGTCATCGATCATGTTCTCGGCGAACTCGGCGAATCGGGCGACCTGGCTCTGGTGCTGGAGACCGAATTCTCCGGCGACGAGGTCGACGCCGACCCGATCCGCGGTCATTTCTTCCTGTTGCCGGATCCGCGGACGCTGGAACTGGTTCTCGCCGCGGTCGGAGGTTCCCGGTGACGTGCGCGCAGCGGGTCGGGATCGCCGAGATCCGCATCGCCGGCGCTCCGGAACGGCTGGTCAGCTACGGTCTCGGTTCCTGTCTGGGGGTGATGCTGTATGCTCCCGAGCTGCGCTGCGGCGGACTGGCTCACACCCTGCTGCCGGAGCCGGGGCAGAAGGGCGCGGGCAACCGGCCGGGCAAGTTCGTCAGGACTGCCATCCCGGCATTGATCGCGGGGCTGGAGCAGTTCGGCGCTGAGCGTCGGCAGCTGGTGGCGAAGCTCTGCGGTGGTGCCCATATGTTTCAGAATCTGAACGGTCGCATGACCATCGGCGAACGAAATATCCGAGTCGCCAGGATGCTGCTGGAGGAATTGCGGATTCCGCTGCTGGCCGAGGATGTCGGCGGCTGCCAGGGGCGGACCTGCGAGTTCCGCCTGGAGGACGGCAAAGTTTTGGTGCGCCTCGCCCGCGGCCGTGATAAACTCAGGGAACTTTGATTTCGCCCGTTGTCGGCTGGACCACGGTAAAGGAGAAGATTGATGAAAGCTTCGATCCTGTTGCTGGTTTCGTTGTTGCTGCTGCCCCTCGCCGGCACTGCCGACGCCGCGAGCATCGGTCTGCGTGACGTCATCCAGACTCTGGAGCGCCCCTTCCAGGACACCACCCCCGCGGCGGAGAGAATCCAGGATTTTCAGGGTGAATTTTTCCAGGAATCGCGTCTCGCCTCACTGGACCAGATGCAGCGCGGCCGGGGGGATGTCGCGGTGCGTTTTGACCGCAGCCGGACCCGCAGGGTGCCGTTGACCATGTTCCGTTGGGAATACCGTCAGCCGACCACCCAGGAGATCGTTTCCGACGGCAAGACCATGTACGTCTATCTGCCGGAGAATCGCCAGGTGATCCAGTCGAATATCGAATTCTCGAGCCAGGCCGGAGTCGATGACCCGATGACCTTTCTGACCGGTCTCGGCAACCTGTCGCGTGATTTTCTGATCAGCTGGGGGACGCCCAACCGTGATATCGACGGCAATTACATCCTCAAGCTGCGGCCGCGGCGGGTCTCGTCGCTGATCCGCGAGATGCTGCTGGTGGTCGATCGGCGGGCGGTCACCGAGTTCGTCCAGCAGGGAAAAACCGGCATCCGTTTTCCGATCCTGTCGTCGACCGTGACCGACCCCAACGACAATACCACCACTATTGAATTCCGTCAGCTGCAGGTCAACCGCGGCATCTCCGCGGCCCGCTTCCATTTCATTCTCCCGGCGGGGGTGGAGGTGGTAAGGCCAACAGGCAAAGAAATGGGCTTTTAAGTACGAGGGCGGCCGATATCCGCACATCTGCTGCGTTACCCTCGGTCTTCAATCCTCGACGTAGCTGCCGCTACGCCTGTGGTTTCAGCCCTCGGGTGCCTTGCATCTGCACGAATCTCGACCGCCTTCAACGGTGGTGGTGCGAGGGCGGTCGATACGCACGCATCTGCTGCGTTGCTCCCGCACCTCGTCATTCCGACGTAGCTGCCGCTACGCCTCACTCCTCGGCACGTGAGACGCCTTGCAGCTACGCACGTCTCGACCGCCTTGAAGCCGTGTTGGTGAAGAAGAAACGGCTACCGATTGCGTTTTTGGTTTTAATAGCTCCCCTGCGCAGCCCGCTTGTCTGCCTCCCTGCGTAGACGGCTTCACGTACCACCACTGCCGGGCGGTGCTACGAAAGCGCCGCAGTTTTCGTCATCAGCATGGTTGGCAAGGGGCAGTGTCCATGCCCGCCGCAGGCGAAAGCTCTTTCTGCTTACTCTTGCGAGCAGGCAAGAGTAAGGCGGAGAGCGGGGCCGCGACCCCGCGGTTTTCTGCTAGGGCGGTCGATACGTACGCATCTGCTGCGTTGCTCCCGCGCCTCGTCATTCCGACGTAGCGGCAGCTACGCCTCACTCCTCGGCACGTGAGACGCCTTGCATCTACGCACGTCTCGACCGCCTTGGAACGGTGGTGTTGGGGGCGGGTGTCTTCCCGCCTTCAATGGTGCCGGAGGGGCTGAAGGTCGTTTCAAAACAGCCCGATAACTCAATCCGCGCTCCGGAGCTTTCATCCGGGGCGTTTTTGTGTTATAAGGCACCGATTCAGGGAGCTTTTTGCTTCCATAACCGGAGGGATGAACGTGCCGAGTTTCGATATTGTTTCCAAGGTCGACCTGCAGGAGGTCGACAACGCCGTCAACCAGACCCGCAAGGAAATCGCCCAGCGCTACGATTTCAAGGGGACGGTCAACGAAATCGACCTGAACGAGGGTCAGATCACCATCCTTGCCGCCGACGATTACAAGCTGCAGGCGGTCAGCGACATCCTCAAGGGCAAACTGGCCCGCCGCCAGGTTTCGGCCAAGAGCCTCGACTTCGGCAAAAAGGAGCCGGCCTCGGGCGGTGCGGTGCGCCAGCATGTCAGCATCATCCAGGGGGTTTCCAAGGAGAAGGGCAAGGAACTGGTCAAGGCGATCAAGGCCACCAGGCTCAAGGTCCAGGCGCAGATCATGGAGGACCAGGTGCGGGTCACAGGCAAGAAGATCGACGACCTGCAGGACGTCATCCAGGCTCTGAAGTCGCAGGATTTCGGCCTCGACCTGCAGTTTGTCAACATGCGTTCGTAACCTGACAGGTCAGGGGGCTGCGGCGGGCGGCAAAAGGGTTTTCCTTGCGCCTCGCGCCTCGTGCCTCGTGCCTGTTCACCGAAGGTGAACATGACATATAAAGTTTCCCTGGTCAGCCTCGGCTGCCCGAAAAACCTGGTTGATGCCGAAGTGATGCTCGGTCATCTGCCCGCCGAGCGTTTCCAGATTGTGACCGATGAGGCCAAGGCCGACATCATCATCGTCAACACCTGTTCCTTCATCCAGGACGCCAAGGAAGAGTCGATCCAGACCATTCTCGAGGTGGCCGATTACAAGCAGACCGGCAACTGCAGGCTGCTGGCGGTGACCGGTTGCCTGCCGCAGCGTTACCGCGACGAGCTGGCCGCGGAGCTGCCCGAGGTCGATCTGTTCATGGGCACCGGTGACGCGCCGCGGATTGTCGAGCTGCTCGATAAGGCCCTTGGCGACGGGGAACGGGTCGAGGCCGTCGGCCTGCCGGACTTTCTCTATGACCATGCCACCCCGCGGGTCAAGTCATCTCCGCACTATTCGGCCTACGTCAAGATCGCCGAGGGTTGCGCCAACCACTGTTCCTACTGCGTGATCCCCCGCCTGCGCGGCACCCTGCGTTCACGGGCCGTTCCTTCGGTGGTCGAAGAGGTCCGGCGCCTGGTTTCCCAGGGGGTCAAGGAGATCAACCTGATCGCCCAGGATGTGACCGCCTTCGGTGCCGAGCGCGAGGATGGTGCCAGGCTGGTCGACCTGCTGCGGGAACTGGTCGCCATCGAGGATCTGCAATGGCTGCGGCTGCTCTACGCCTATCCCGACGGCATCGATGACGAACTGCTCGATCTGATCGCCGGCGAAGAGAAAATCTGCAAGTACATCGATATCCCGCTGCAGCACATCGATGACGCCATTCTCGCTCACATGAACCGCCGCATTGACGAGCAGGGAACCCGGGCGCTGATCGAGCGGATCCGGCAGCGGGTTCCCGGAGTGACGCTGCGCACGTCATTCATCGTCGGTTTCCCCGGGGAAACCCGGGAGCAGTTCGACAAGCTGCTGGCCTACGTGCGGGAGGGGCATTTCGAGCGGGTCGGGGTGTTCCGCTATTCCCGGGAAGAGGGGACGCCGGCGGCGGCATTGCCGGATCAGGTTCCCGAGCGGACCAAGAAATCGCGCTACAGCAAGCTGATGAAGGCCCAGGCGCGGGTCTCCTTCCGTCGCAACCGGGAGCTGGTCGGCCGGATCGAGCCGGTGCTGATCGAGGGCTACAGCGAGGAAACCGACCTGCTGCTGCAGGGGCGCAGTGTGCGCCAGGCCCCCGATGTCGACGGCATGGTCTATATCACCGACGGCCAGGCCAATGTCGGCGATATCGTCCCGTTGCGCATAACCGACTCCTCCGAATACGATCTGATCGGTGAAATCGTCGACGCCGAGTGACAGCATCCTGTTGCGTGTTCCGACCTTGTTGAGGCCGGTCTGCGTGCTTCTTTCCCTCCTGCTGTTCCTGCTGCCGGCGGCCTGCCGGCAAAGCGACCCGCCGCCCCTGCAGCGGACCGAACTGCTGATGGGCACGGTGGTGGAAATCACCCTGCTGCAGTCGGGACCGAAGGCCGAGGCGGCCCTGAACGATGCCTTTGCCGAAATGCGCCGCATCGAACAGCTGATGTCGCCGCAGCTGCCGACCAGTGACCTGGCACGCCTCGCCGCCGCTTCCCGCGGGGCCGAAGTCAGCGCCGAGACCCTGGCGCTGCTGCGTCGTTCCATCGAACTGAACCATCTCAGCGGCGGCGCCTTTGATCCCACTCTGGGGCGCGTCAAGCGGCTCTGGGACATCGAGGGGGACAAGCCGCACGTCGCCACGGCCGCCGAGCTGCGCCGGGCCCTGCGGCAGTGCGGTGTCGACAAGCTGCGGATCGAGGGGAACCGGGTGATCAAGCTGGTCCCGAAGCTGGAGATCGATTTCGGCGGTATCGCCAAGGGCTACGCGGTGGATCGCGCCGGGGCGCTGCTGCGCCGGGCCGGTATCCGCCATGCCTCGATCAATGCCGGTGGCGACCTGCTGCTGATCGGTGATCGTCAGGGACGCCCCTGGCGGATCGGCGTCCAGGACCCGCGGAAACCGGGCGCGGTGCTGGCGGTGATTGCCGCGGCGGACGAAGCGGTGGTCACCTCGGGGGACTATGAGCGATTCTTCGAGGTTGACGGGGTGCGTTACCATCACCTGTTTGATCCGGCGACCGGGCGGCCGTCGCGGCGCAGCCGCAGCGTGACGGTGGTGGCGTCCGATGCCGCCACCGCCGACGCCCTGGCCACGGCCGCCTTTGTTCTCGGCCCCGAGGCCGGCAGTCGTCTGCTGCGGCAGCAGGGTGCCGAGGGCATCCTCATCGGCGCGGACGGTACGCCGCTGGTGACGCCGGGGCTGAAGGACCGGGTGACATGGCGCTGAAGGCGCTCTGGCGGCGGATGACGCCGCTTGACCGGATGCTGCTGTGCGGTCTGCTCGGGGTTGCGCTGCTGCTCTGCGTGCTGGTTTTCCGGCTGCCGGGCGGCAGTCGCCTGGTGGTGGAGCGGGACGGCCGCATCATCTACCGCGCCCCCCTCGACCGGGACCGGCGGATGCGGCTCGCCGGGCCGCTGGGAGAGACCCTGGCGGTGATTGAACACGGGACCGTGCGGGTGCTTGCATCCCCCTGCCGCCACAAGGTCTGTATCGGCATGGGGCGGATCAGCCGCAGCGGCGAGTGGCTGGCCTGCGTGCCCAACCATCTGCTGCTGCGCATCGAGGGCGGCAGGTCGCCTGCGGAGGATGGCTATGACCTCATCAGTCGTTGATCCGCGGGAACTGGCCCGCTGCCGGCGGCAGATTTTCCTTTCTCTCTTCATCGCCCTGGCGGTCGCGCTCAACACCTTGGAGTTCATGCTGCCGTCGCCGGCCCCCTGGTTCCGGCTCGGTTTTGCCAATATCCTCACCCTGGTCGCGCTCTACCTGTTCGGCGGCCGTGCCGCCTGGACGGTTGCCCTGGCCCGTATCCTGGTGGGCGCGCTGCTGCTCGGCCGGTTGTTTTCGCCGGGTTTCTTTCTCTCCCTTGGCGGCGGGGTTCTGGCGACGGCGCTGATGACCGGAGCGCGCCGCCTGGCCGGAGAACGGCTCGGGCCGATCGGCGCCTCCCTGCTCGGCGCCGCCGGGCACGCGACCGGTCAGCTGCTGGTCGCCTGGCTGCTGCTGGTGCGTCACGCCGGACTCTGGACGCTCTATCCGCCGCTGCTGCTGTTTGCGCTCGGCGCCGGGCTGTTGAACGGTATTGCCGCTGATGTGCTGATCGGCACGCTGCGGCGTCACCCGGCGTTTGCTCGTGGGGCGACCGGTCAGGTCGGCGGGGAGGTCTCGCCGTCCGGGAAATGATCTGCTATGATGCTGAACAACCCGAACATCCAGTTGAGACCGTGCTGATGAAACGTCTGTCTTTATTCCTGTTGCTGCTGCTGAGCGCCTGCGCGCCCGCCGGACCGGCGCCGGATCGCGCCGACAAACCGCTGCCCGAGCTGTCTCAACAGCTGCGGAATCTCCCCGGGGCGACGGTCACTGCGGGACCGTTGCCGACCATCAGTTATCCGGAGCAGAGCCTGTTCGCGCCGGCGGCGGTGATGCCGCAGGTCGGCAGCGAGGCGCTGCTCGACCCGCTGGTTGAACTGCTGCGCAGTCGCGGTGAACGCCGCTGGGCGGCGACGGTGAGGGCGGTCAGCACTTACGGGGAGGATTATGACCAGCGCCTGGCCGCAGGCCGGGCACGGTTGCTGGAGAGTTATTTCATCGCCCGCGGACTGGCGCCGGGACAGGTGACCTTCACTGCTGTCGGCGAAGCGGGAACTCCCTTTGAACTGCGCCTGCTGCCGGTTCAGTCGCCGAGTCCGGCCAGCTCTTCCGGCGAGAAGGAGTAGGTTTTCCGGCAATATTCGCAGGTGATGACGGTCGGCTCATCCCGGGCGGCCAGTTCCCGCCGGTCCTCTTCCGGCAGTCCCCGCAGCATGGCGGTTACCCGCGGCAGGCTGCAGTTGCAGCGGAAACGCAGTTCGCAGCGGCCGAGGGTGTGATAGGGGATATCCCGCATTGCCTGGCCGAGAACCTGTTCCGGGGTTCGGCCGGACTGCAGCAGCGTGGTGATCGGCGGCAGGGCGTTCAGGGTCTGTTCCAGTTTTTCCAGGGTCGCGTCCGGACAGCCGGGCAGGGCCTGGATGAGAAAGCCGCCGGCGGCCTCGACCCGGCCCTCGGCATCAAGCAGCACCCCGACCGCGACCGCTGAGGGAATCTGCTCGGAACTGGTCAGGTAGTAGGCGATATCCTCACCGACCTCGCTGGTCTGCAGCTGCACCATGCTGCGGTAGGGTTCCTTGAGGCCGAGATCCTTGATCACGTGCAGGAATCCGGCTTTGCCGATGGCCCGGGCCACGGCCGAACTGCCGTCCTCCGGGGGCGGGCCGGAAAGCGGATTGGCGATCGAGGCGCGCAGGCTGCCGTCGGCATCGGTTTCGGCGTGCAGTTTGCGCAGCGGACCGTTTCCCTCCATCATCAGCGCCAGTCGTTCCCGGTCCTTGAGCAGGGCGCCCATCAGGGCGGTGCCGGTGGCCAGGCGGCCGAGGGCGATGGTGGCGACCGGGTCGGTCTGCTGCAGGCCGCGGATCTCCTCGATGATGCCGGTGGTTTCAGCGGCCATGCCGCGCAGGGTGCCGTCATCACTGAGAATTCGTATCAACTGGTTTTTTTCGGGCATGTCAGAGATCCTTTGGTGAATTGGACCCCGATTAAAGCATAAATTCGCGACGATGAAAATGGATCGGAGTGGTTTGCAACCGTGAACGACTGGACTCAATTCCTTCCCTGGCTGGCGCCGCCGCTGCTCGGGGCGCTGATCGGCTACGTCACCAACTATGTCGCCATCCGCATGCTCTTCCGCCCCCTGCGTCCCTGGCGGGTGTTCGGTCTGCGGGTGCCGCTGACACCGGGGATTATCCCCGCCAAGCGGGCGGAACTGGCGGTCCGCATGGGCGAAACGGTCGGCAGTCACCTGCTCACCGCCGATGATGTCGGCGCGGTTCTCGGGCGCGACTCCTTCCGCCGTGAACTGCGCGGCGCGGTGGCGGAGAAGCTCGGCTCCTTTCTCGACCGGGAACTCGGTCCGCTGGAGAGCCTGGTGCCGGAGGAATTTCGCGGCCGCTTCCGCGAACTGATTGACCTGCTGCGCTGGAAACTGCTCAACCTGATTTTTGCCTACCTGAAGTCGGAAGACTGCCGCCGGCGGCTGGAGGCCTATCTGCGGGACAGGGGGGAGGAGCTGCTCGCCCGCGATCTGCAGAGCTGTCTCTCCGAAGAGGGTTACCGGACGCTCTGTGACCAGCTGCGGCGGCGGATTGACCAGCTGCTGCGTGATCCGGGGATTGAACAGGCCCTGGGGCGTTTTGTTGAAGAACGCCTTGACCGGCTCTTCACCAGCGAGCAGAGCCTGGCGGAGCTGCTGCCGGAGGACCTGGTCGAGCTGCTGCTGCAGCAGCTCGAAAAGGAAGTGCCGGGACTGCTGGAAAAATTCGGCGGTCTGCTCTACGACCCCGATTTCCGGCAACGGCTGGTGAAGAAGGCCCGTGAAGGGATCGATACCTTTCTCGACTCGCTGCAGGGTCTGGCCGGGCTGCTCTCCGGCTTCATCAACCTCGACAAGATCTACGACAGGCTGCCCGAATTTCTCGATCGGACCGGGGATGAAATCGCCCGCTGGCTGAAGGAGGAGAAGACCCAGCAGCAGGTGGCGCAGCTGCTGCGTGAGCGGGTCGCGGCGATGCTGCAGCGGCCGGTGGCGAGCTACCTGGAAAACCTGCCCTACGAGAAGGTCGCCGGGGTGCGGCGCTTCGCCCGTGAACAGGCGATCGGGATGCTGCACAGTCCGAAGACCGCGGCCGCGCTCGGGCGCCTGGCCGAGAACGGTCTCGACCGGATCAAGGATCGCCCCTTCGGTGAGCTGCTGGAGCAGAACCTGCCCGCGGGTCTGCTCGACGACTGGCGGCGCGATCTGCCGCAGCGGCTGCTGAAGTGGCTCAGGTCTCCGGCGGTGCATCGGGCCATGGATGAAATCCTTCGTCGGCAGAGTGAAGAGCTGCTGCTGCAGCGGCCGCTGGGCAGGCTCTCGGCCCGGGTGCCGGGGGATGTGCGGGAAGAGCTGATTGACGGGCTCTGCCGGCAGCTTGGAGATGTCCTGCAGCGCGAGGTGCCGCCGCTGGTCGAGACGCTCAATATCTCCCGCATGGTCGAGGAGAAGGTCAACCGGCTCGATATCCTGCAGGTCGAGGGCCTGCTGCTGTCGATCATGCAGGAGCAGTTCAAGTACATCAACCTGTTCGGCGGGCTGCTCGGGTTCCTGATCGGGCTGGCCAACCTGCTGCTGTTGCGCCTGGGATGACAGGAATACGAAAGGTGGCCGCCAGGGGTTCCGGAAAAACCTTTAACGCTGAGGCGCGGAGAGGCCGAGACGCAGAGAAGTCAGCATCAGGCAGACAAGATTGCTCTCCATCTCTGCCCCTCTCCGCCTCTGCGTTAAAGGGGCTTTGAGTTTTCTGGCGGCATTCTTGAGTTTCATGTTCAGTCGGAGGGATTTGTGATGCCGGATACAAAACAGGAGGGCCGCCCGGTTCTGGCGTTGGTCGGACTGGCCGCTTTTATTGTCGTCATTGCCGGGATGCGCGAGGCGAGCGCGCTGGTGATCCCCTTTCTGCTGGCGATCTTCGTCGCCGTTGTCTGCGCGCCGCCGGTTTTCTGGCTGCAGCGGCACAAGATCCCGACGCCGCTGGCGGTGCTGCTGGTGGTGCTGCTGATCTGGCTGGTCGGCGGCAGTCTGGCGGCCCTGTTCGGTTCTTCCCTGAACAGCTTCACCAATGAGCTTCCCGTCTACCAGCAGAGCCTGCATGGGGAATTCGCCAACCTGCTCACCTGGCTGGAGGGGCATGGCATCCGGACCCCGACCGCCTCCCTGCGGGAACAGATCGACCCCGGCGCGGCGATGCGCCTTGCCAGCCGGATGCTGACCAGTTTCGGCGGTATCCTGACCAACACCTTCCTGATCATGGTGACGGTTATTTTTATCCTGCTGGAAGCGGCGAGTTTCACCGGCAAGGTCCGGCGGGCGTTCGGCAACGCCGACAAGACCCTGGATGCCTTCTCCAAGTTCGCCGTCGGCCTGAACAAGTACATGGCGATCAAGTCGCTGCTCAGCCTGCTGACCGGGGTTGCGGTCTGGATCTTCCTGTCGATCGTCGGCGTCGATTTCCCGCTGCTCTGGGGGCTGCTGGCCTTCATGCTCAACTACATTCCGACCATCGGTTCGATCATTGCCGCGGTACCGGCGGTGCTGCTGGCGCTGGTGCAGTTCGGCGGCAGCAAGGCGCTGGTGGTGGCGATCGGCTACCTGGTTTTCAATGCCTCCATCGGCAGCATCCTGGAGCCGAAACTGATGGGCCGCGGGGTCGGCCTGTCGACCCTGGTGGTTTTCATCTCCCTGGTTTTCTGGGGCTGGGTTTTCGGACCGATCGGCATGCTGCTCTCGGTGCCGCTGACCATGACGCTGAAGATCGCTCTTGAAAGCGGGGAGCAGACGCGGTGGATGGCCATCCTACTCGGGCCCGAGTAGGGTTCTAGGGCGGTCGATATCCGCACATCTGCTGCGTTGCTCCCGCGCCTCGTCATTCCGACGTAGCTGCCGCTACGCCTCATGCTGCGAGGGCGGCCGAGACGCACCCGCCTGCGGCGTTGCCCTCAGCCTTCAATCCTCGATGTAGCTGCCGCTACACCTGTGGTTTCAGTCTTCGCGCGCCTTGCATTCGGGCACGTCTCGACCGCCTTGGAACGGTGGTGTTGAAGAAAAACGGCTACGGATTGCGTCTTTTGGTTTTAATGCTTCCTTTGAGCAGCCCGCTTGTCTGCCTCCCTGCGTAGACAGCTTCACGTACCACCACTGCCGGGCGGTGCTACGGGAGCACCGCAGGTTTCGTTATCAGCATGGTTGGCAAGGGGCAGTGTCCATGCCTGCCGCCGGCGATGGCCCTTTTCTGCTTCCTCTTTTGGGCCAGCAAAAGAGGAAGG